>SLKJ01000013.1 GCA_007134675.1 Bacteroidales bacterium | reverse complement strand
ATTTCAGCATCAATTAACAGTTGGGGTCCGTGACAAATGGCAGCTATGAGTTTTCCGCTTTTGAAAAAGCTACGTACAAAATCCACCGCATCATTTATTCTGCGGAGTTTATCCGGATTTATTACACCGCCCGGCAGGATAAGACAATCATAATCGTTCTCACTGGCATTATCAAGGGTAATATCGACATTGATCTCCCTGCTCCAGTTCCCGTGCTTCCAGGCTTTTATTGTTCCACTTTCCGGAGAAATAACATTAACCTCCGCCCCACTGTTTTCCAGCACTTTTTTTGGCTCAAACAATTCCGATTCTTCAAACCCGTTCGTAGCCAAGATCGCTATTTTTCTACCTTTAAGGTTTCTCATCTGTAAAAAGTTTAATTAAAAATTTGTTTCACTTTCAGCCCCAACGCAACACGTGCGGTTAATCGATATTGAATGGAGTTATTTCGCGGTCATACCTCCGTCAGTCGGAAAAATTGCACCGGTTATAAAGCTGCTCTCATCACTGGCCAGAAATGTTGCAAGGTTAGCAATATCATCATTTTCAGCATACCTGCCCAGAGGAATCATCTGCTCAAACTGCGATCTGGCCTCTTCACCGGATCCGGGATTAAAACCCTCTTCAAGAGAACGCATCATCCTGTTATCTACAGGTGAGGGGTTTATGGAATTAACCCTGATATTCCTGCCTGCCAGCTCCAGTGCAACTGATTTTGTAATTCCTCCAAGCGCATGTTTGCTGGCTACATAAGCGCTGACATTTGCTGTCCCCCGCATTCCTGCAACAGACGAGGTAATGATTATGCTGCCTCCCTCCTGCATCAGCGGAATGATATATTTAATGCCAAGCCACGCCCCTCTGACATTAACACCCATCAGTTTATCATATTCCTCAACCGGGTATTCGGTAATTGGTTTAACAACACCCTCTATGCCTGCATTGTTAAAAAATATATCGATCTTATTTAAATGTTTCTCCGCATCACCGGCATATTTTTTTACCTCATCCTCTTTACTTACATCAGCAGCTGAAAAGTATACATTCTTCTCGCCAAGATCTTTTACCGCTTCTTTGAGATTATCCTCATCAAGGTCAACCAGCAGCACCCTGGCTCCTTCCCTGAGAAATCTTTCTGCGGTTGCTTTTCCAATACCACCGGCACCACCGGTTATTACTGCTGTTTTGTTTTCAAGTCTTTTCATTTTTCTTATTTTTTAGTTATATATGTAAATGGTTTTGAATTAATGTCTCTTAGCGGATAGCTGATAACCGGTATGAACCACAATAACCAAAGTCGTCAGCTAAACAGTTTCTATCTGGATCAAAAACCATTCCCTGAAAAATCCCGGTTTTATCCCTGTTTATAAAATAACCCGTTTTCAAAGCAGTCTCTGATGTAATCAACCTATATTTTACTGGTAACCAATTATATATAGATTATTTATTTCGCTTTCGCGGATGATGATTAAAATTTCATCACGCCATCATTACTGCTGTAAATATCTCTCATCTATGTAGAAGTTTTACACAATTAAAGCTACCGGTAAATTTTAAAGCCAAAAACATGAAATCCTTTCTATCAAAACTCTCATAAAGGGAATCCATTGATAATGTTTAAAATAAACGATGGCTGCATCCTAAAAAATTTACCTGGCTTGCCTGTCAGAAAAGGGTCAATCTGATGCTCGCCTTGACTGGCATTGTATTTGCCTTTTTAAAAGATATGCTTTTGAAGACTACCTGAGATACACGGGTGAAAAACAATTTTAAAAAAAAATATATGAAAGTTCTGATAACAGATACCAGCTCGGTTTTCGGACACGGACTTGCCCTGGAGTATTTGAATACGGAAGCACATGTCTACGGAATGAGTAAAAATCCGAATGAACAGTTGAAAAAATTCATCAATTATCAACACCTTATCCAGGACATTGAAAATGTTAATGAACTGGCTGAAAATATAAGCATTTTCCTTGGACGTGGAAAAATATTTGACATTGTGGTTTTAAATGCAGATATAATGCCTGTAAAACAGGAGATAAGAAATGTTACGACGGACCAGATTATCAACGCCATTAATGTTAATGTGATAGCTAACAAGGTTATAATTGATGTTTTACTGAATAATTTTTCAGAAATTTATCAGGTAGTGGCCATATCTTCCAGTGTCCTTGCAAGCAGCAAAAGGGGATGGAATGCATATGCCATGTCAAAATCGGCATTAAATACACTGATGAGATTATATGCCAGAGAAGTTTCCGAAACCCATTTTTCAGCCATTGACCCTGGAATGACCTCCGGAGAAAATGCTGAAAATAAATCGAATCCGGTAAATAAAGACAAACATCCCGTTTCTGAAAAGCTCAAAGGAGTTCATAAAAAAACGAATATTCCGGATCCAGTCTATGCTGCCAATTACATGATCGAGGCAATGGGAACAATACTACAGGAAGAAAGTGGTATATACAAAGATGTGAGGGACCTGTTTTTTTCCGGTGAAGTTTCCGGTGAAGTTTCCGGCCAAACCTTTTAATAATGTTCAAAAATTATTATTTTTAGTCAAAACTAATATTATTCTTATACTAATATGTTACCTGCTGCTTTCAGAAACTTGAGATTATCATATGGAAATGGAATTCTTGCAATCATTTTCGGAAGTATTGCAATTTTGTTTCCGGATATAACAATTATTGGCCTCGCATATTATTTCGCCATCACCATATTACTGGGAGGTATTCTGTTAATTATCAGCTCAGTAAGATCCAGAAAAATGCTTCCAGGTTATCAACTCATGCTGCTGGAAGGAGTAATTGGTGTTTTGATAGGCATCATTATACTGGCAAGGCCCCAGACTGCAGCAGCATTTTTTATTGTTATAATCGGAATATGGGCAATTGTAATTGGAGCAGTTTTTATCGTTTCCTACTATAAACTTACCATGCCCGCAATATTAAAACCTTTTCATATATTCACCGGAATACTATCGGTAATTATGGGTATTTTGATTATTTTAAATCCTTTTGAAAGCACCCGTATAGTTGTTATTTTAATAGGTATCTATGTTATAGCTTATGGGATATTTTCAATTATTAACACCAAAAACCGCTATTCATCAAATCGTTACCAGATTAATAATTTTTGATCCCGGTAAAAAACCCTCATTTTCCTGTGGCAGAAAAGCCCAGGATCCTTTAGCATAAAAAACCTGATGTGTTTTTCATTAAAAGCATATTTAATTTAATAAAACTTTTTAACATCATTTTGATCATCCGATGCATAATATTAAAATAATTGAAAACCAGTGGATCACCATGAGTGACGGGACAAACCTGGCAGCAAAAATCTGGTTGCCCGAAAATGCATATAAAATTACCGTGCCAGCAATAATGGAGTATATACCGTACCGGAAAAGAGACCTCACGGCGGTTAATGATAATAAGATCCACAGTTATTTCGCACGTAATGGTTATGCCGGTGTCAGGGTAGATCTGCGTGGAAGCGGTGATTCGGACGGCATTCTGCGTGATGAGTACCTCGGGCAGGAGCTAAATGATGGAGTGGAAGTTATTAAATGGATCGCCAATCAAACCTGGTGTGACGGTAATATAGGTATGATGGGCATATCCTGGGGCGGATTCAACGGACTGCAGATTGCAGCACTTCAGCCTCCGGAATTAAAGGCCGTAATTACGGTGGCATCCACAGATGACCGTTATGCAGATGATGTACATTATATGGGGGGGTGCCTGCTTTCTGATAACCTCTCCTGGGCATCAGTCATGTTTGCCCACACAAGTTGTCCTCCCGATCCTGAAATAGTGGGCGAACGTTGGAAATCCATGTGGCTGGACAGGCTTGAAGGAAGCGGTTTATGGCTCAAAAACTGGTTGGAACACCAGCGTCGTGATGATTACTGGAAGCACGGCTCAATTTGTGAAGATTACAGCGCTGTAAAGTGTCCTGTAATGGCTGTCAGCGGCTGGGCAGACGGATATTCAAATACGGTGTTCAGGCTCCTTGAAAATCTTGAAGTTCCCCGGAAAGGTATTGTAGGTGCATACGGGCACAAATACCCGCATATGGGAGGGCCGGGGCCGGCAATGGACTTCCTTAAGGAAGCAGTAAGATGGTGGGACCAGTGGCTGAAAGGTATCGACAACGGCGTAAAGGAAGAACCTATGCTATACGTATATATGCTTGACTCTGTATCGCCTTTGTCGTCAGACCGGCCCGGCAGGTGGTTGGATGAAAATGTATGGCCTTCTGAAAACATTAAAGAGGATTCTTATCAGCTGAACATCCTCAATATAAATTCACCGGATAATAAACCGGGTGACAGTGATCCGGAGAAAAGCATTATGAGTCCCCTGAACGTAGGTCTTTTTGCCGGAAAATGGTGCTCATATTCAGAAACAACCGATCTGCCGAGCGACCAGCGTGAAGAAGACGGGGGTGCACTTGTATTTGAAAGCCCGCCATTGGAAAATGATTATGAGATACTGGGAAAACCTCGCCTTAAGCTAAAGCTTAAGTCAGATAAAAGAGTGGCAATGATCGCTGCCAGGATCTCCGATATTGGTCCGGACGGGCGGGCAACCAGGGTCACATTCGGACTGCTTAACCTTACACACCGTAACAGCGATGAATATCCTGAAGAGCTGATCCCCGGCAAAGAATATTATGTGACGGTACCCATGAACTATATTGCACAGAACTTCCCTGCCGGGAACCGGCTGAGGGTGTCTGTTTCCACTTCCTACTGGCCCCTGGCTTGGCCTTCGCCTGAACCCGCAAGGCTGACAATATTTCCCGCTGAGAGCTGGCTGGTTCTTCCTAAAAGAGTTGTCGGAGAAAGGGATATATCCCGGAAGGCCCTTCAAAAACCGGGTAAACTCGAGGAACTTGATACTACCCTGCTGGTTCCCGCAAAGAGAGAATGGCTTGTTGAACGTAATCTTGCAACCAACGAGGTAACATTGAAAATAGATAACCACGACCCGCAATACAGGCTTGATCATATAAATGTGGAAATGAGGAAAGATGCCTGTGAAAAATATTACTACAGCAACAACAAGTACGACACCGTAAGAGGAGAGGTCGAAGGGATCAGAGAGTTCAGGCGGGGCGAGTGGCAAATAAAGACAGTAACGCGAACGATCCTGACTTCAGACAGGACGCACTTTATTATAAGGGCTACGGTTGATGCATATGAGGGAGATGTCAGGGTATTCAGCAGGGCATACGATGAAAAAATACCCAGGGACATGGTATAATACTATGTCAAAAAAATAACAATCATGAAGAAAAATGTTTTTATTGTCGGTC
Organism: Bacteroidales bacterium; assembly: GCA_007134675.1. GTDB lineage: Bacteria > Bacteroidota > Bacteroidia > Bacteroidales > PUMT01 > PXAP01. The sequence continues at coordinate 3,557 of SLKJ01000013.1, read as the reverse complement.
TGGATGAATTTAACCTCGAAAAGCTGAAACGGTTACCGGAAGCAGAAGAGTGCAATTTCCTTTCTGCAATAAAGCTCAGCGAAATGAGGGAGAAAGAAGAGTTATCAATCCCTGAACTGTTATCAAAGGCTGACAAGAGAATCAAGGAAGCCGGTTCAATTGATGCAGTGGTGACATGGTTTGACTTCCCCGGGTCGGTGCTTGTTCCCATAATTGCAGAAAAATATGGTGTGCCCGGGCCATCACTTGAACCCATAATGAAATGCGAACATAAATACTGGAGCCGGGTAAAGCAAAAAGAAGCTATACCTGATAATATCCCGGTGTTTAAAGCATTTGATATCTACGATGACAATGTATTCGATAGTATAGGACTGGAACCTCCTTTCTGGATAAAACCTGTAAAGTCATACGGTTCTTTCCTCGCATGGGAGATTACGGACAAGGACCAGTTTGGTGAATGTATTGAAGAGGCCAGGGAACATATTGATCTGATGATGGAACCTTTCACATATATTTTTAAAAAATACAATGTTTCTCCGGAAATTTCAAGGATGAAGGAAAAGATGTTTGCCGAAACAGTTATCAAAGGCCATCAATGCACAGCAGAAGGCTATGCTTTAAACGACACGGTAAAAGTTTACGGGATCATTGATTCAATCCTTGAAGAAGATACCCCCAGTTTCTCCAGGTATGAATATCCCTCAGAACTCGGGCAGGATGTCAGGAAAAGAATTGCCGGTATATCAGAGAAGGTGATCAGGCATATAGGTTTAAAACAAACAGCATTTAATATCGAATATTTCTATAACGAAAAGACAGATGAAATAAAACTTCTTGAGATAAACCCGAGGATGTCGCAGTCGCATGCCGATATGTTTGAAAAGATTCACGGTATATCCCACCATGAAATCATGCTGAACCTGGCACTTAACAGAAAACCGGAAAGACTGGGCAAAGAGGGTGAATATAAAAAAGCCGCCTATTTCATGCTGAGATCCTTCAAACCAGGAGTTGTAAGGAATGTCCCGGGTGAAAAGATAATCAATGAGCTGAAAAGTAAATACAGGGGACTGGAGATCCTTATCAACGTGGAAAAGGGAATGAACCTTGATGATATGCCTGAACACCACATTGACAGTTACAGTTATGTACTTGCACATATTATTCTTGGAGCAGGGAACAGAAAAGAGCTGATAGATAAGTATAATGACGTGGTAAAACAACTATCCATAGAAATAGAACATGATGATAAAAAAAATGCCCATTAACAGCAATCAAATCCACAAAACACAATCATGCCTGTAAGTAACAAAGAAATTGCAGGCCTGCTCAATGAAATAGCAGACCTGCTCGACATTAGGGGAGAAAACCAGTTCAGGGTAAGGTCTTACCGGACCGCTGCAAATACTATTCGCGGACTGACCGGTAATATTACTCAAATGTCAGATGATGAAATTAAATCATTGCCGGATATAGGTGAAAGTATAGCTGAGAAGATCAGGGAAGTTGCAGATACAGGAAATATATCACAACTTGATAAACTAAAAAATGAAATTCCAGAATCGCTTCTTGAAATTATGAAACTGGAACAGATGGGGCCCCGGCGTACCAGGGTACTGAATGATGAGTTAAATATTAAGTCGTTGGAAGGCCTGAAAAAAGCTGCAGAGGAAGGAAAGATAGAGGAACTTGAGGGATTCGGGAAAAAAACCAGCAAAAATATCCTAAGGGAGATAAAGGAATATACTGCAAAGGGCGGTCTGGAAAGATTTAAACTAAATGAAGCAGAGGAAATAGTAAACCCATTGCTCGAATATCTGGGTAAAGAAATAAAAGACATTAAAGTTGCGGGCAGTTACCGTAGAAGAAAAGAAACAGTGGGAGACATTGATATTCTTGGCACCAGCAGCAATCCCTTTAAGTCAATGGAACATTTCATAAAATACGAAGAGGTTGGCAAAGTAATGGCAAAAGGAGAATCAAAGTCCTCGGTTAAATTGCGTACCGGGCTCCAGGTAGACCTGAGGATTGTTGATAAAAAATCATCAGGCGCTGCTTTGCTATATTTTACGGGATCCAAAGCCCATAATATCACTTTAAGAAAAGCAGGTCAGGGAAAAGGCTACAAGATTAATGAATACGGGATCTATAAAAATAATAAGCGTCTGGCTGGAAAGACAGAGAAGGAGATGTATGAAAAACTGGGACTAAAATATATTGAACCTGAACTCCGGGAGAACAATGGTGAAATTGATGCATCCAGAAGAGGGGGATTGCCCGAATTGATAGATGTTAATGATATCAGGGGAGATCTGCAATCACATACCAATGCAACCGACGGAAAGAACTCCCTTGAAGAAATGGCAGAAGTAGCAAAAAAAATGGGTTATGAATATTTGGCAGTTACCGATCATTCCAAAAAAGTTTCTATGGCAGGCGGTCTTAATGAAAAAGAGCTTGCCGGGCAGATTGAAGAGATAAACAAACTGAACCAGAGAATAAAAAACTTCAGGTTACTGAAATCGGTAGAGGTTGATATTCTGGAAGATGGATCACTTGACCTTGATGATGAAACACTTAAGGAGTTGGACCTTGTAATATGCGCCATCCACTATAACATGAAACTACCGAAAAAAAAACAGACAAGGAGAATTCTCAGAGCAATGGAAAATCCCAATTTCAGTATCCTGGCTCATCCGACAGGCCGTATAATTGGAAAAAGAAGCGGATATGAAATAGATATGGATGAGATCATAAAAAAAGCTCAGGAAATGGGGTGCTTTCTTGAAATCAACAGTAATCCCGACAGGCTGGATCTGAGTGACCGGTATATAAGACAGGCTAAAGAAGCAGGTTTGAAACTGGCAATTTCAACTGATGCCCATTCCACAGTTAACCTTGAGAATATTAAATACGGCGTGGAACAGGCAAGAAGGGGCTGGCTCGAAAAAGATGACGTCATAAATACCCGGAATTGGAAGGATCTTAGTATATTGCTTAAAAAATCATAAATATGCATATACTAATAACCGGAGGAAGCGGATTAGTCGGTACGCACCTCAGCAAAAAGCTCAAGGAAAAAGGATATGAAACAGCAGTCCTGAGCAGAAAAAAAACCAGTGACCGTGATATAAAAACTTATTTCTGGGATCCGGGTAACCATGAGATTGAGGAAGGCGCAATTGAGAAGGCAGATTATATAATTCATCTGGCAGGAGCCAATATTTCAGATAAACGGTGGACAAAAAAAAGGAAACAGGAAATAGTTGACAGCAGGGTTGAAACAGCAAAGCTTCTGTTCAGTAAAGTCAACGTGTCCAAAACGCGCCCCAAAGCTTTTATATCTGCATCGGCAGTCAACTATTACGGAACACTGATATCAGATAAGATATTTACAGAAGATGATCCTCCTTCAGAAGATTTTCTTGGTGAAACATGCCAAAAATGGGAACAGTCGGCCCTGAAATTTGAAGAATCGGGAATAAGAACTGTTATTATACGAACCGGACCAGTTATCTCCCCCAGGGGAGGAGCTATCAAAAAAATGTCAGTTT
>SLKJ01000068.1 GCA_007134675.1 Bacteroidales bacterium | reverse complement strand
CGAATCATTCAGAGAAGGAAATATGGACGAACTGAAATCAATTAAGCTTGCAGACAAATTCTTAAACAAACCGCTTGAGGAAGTTGCCAGGAGCCATTGTCATTTTATTTCTGATATGACCTCCGCCTGATATGGGAACAATAGCAAATTATGAAAAGTCAGATCTTAGGATATTTTTAATCCGCTAATGTTTGGATAATTATCACAGGTAAAATAATTTTACCTGGTTTTTTGGCACAAAATAATCGCCTGCATTTTGTTAGCGGCAGGTAAAAGAGATTGTAAAACATCAGGGTTCAGTGAACCTGAAAGCAACAAAAAATATCAAATTACCCAAAAATATAAAACTGCCCGATAGGAGAAAGGGGGGAAACCACAATTCCGGCAGTGACATTCATGACCAGACGGCCATTGATGATCCTCCTCCAAATCTGATTGCATTCAAAGTTGGTTGCGTAACCATTTTTTTGATAATTGTCATAGCCTGGGTTATAAGAATAATTGTTCACTACAGTTAGATAATTCTGAGGCAGAAAGAAGCCCGGGTCTTATTTCTTTTTGGTGGATCTGTTTTTGAAAAAACAGAATTATCAGGGGCTTTCCTTATGGATATATTTATTGAACAGCGTTTTAATTCCCTTTGTTTCGCCAATTATAGTAATAATATCGTTTTCCCGTAATACCGTATCTCCTCTCGGGGTAAATATCTGGTCTTTTCTCTGGACTATTGCAACCAGCACATCAGAAGGCAGTTTGACCTCCCTGAGGGATTTGTCTATGAATTCCTCCTGTACAGTTCCTTTCTGCAGGTGCAAAGTGATGTACCTGTCGTTATGGAGAAGGTACTCCTTAATTTCACGAGGGTTCGTTATGGATATGATATTTTCAACAAACTGATCCCGCTCAACTATATCCATCAGCCTCGAGAGAAGCCTCAACTGCAGTTTGGGCTCATCGCTTCTGCTGAGGAGAAAGAAAAACACCCTGATGTTGTCTTCAGAAATTATCTCACCTTTCATCACAGGCTTCTTTATGCCTCTTTCAGAGATCACGATATGAAGCATAGGTTGCCTGATATTATCTACTTTTCCATGAAGGATAGATACCCGGGGAATGATCAGGGCGGGGTCAATGCCGGTAACGGCAAGGAACTCCCTTTTCAGAATCCCTTTGTCAATGCTTCCGATATCCTGTGCAAATCTCCGGGTGACATCTGTTATAAGGGATCTGAATGCAACCCTTTTTCTTCCAAGATCTGTAATTCTCGCCTGAACAATCATTTCCCCGAAAGGGTCACCATCACGCAAACCTTTTTCCTTAAGTATATGGAGAAATTCGTTTTCAATGGTTTTATCCTGATTCTGCCCCAGCAGGGCAAACCAGTGGAATATTGCCCCCTCGCGTCTTGCAGTTTTCCGGGCATAATACCAGTACCATAAGACGGCAAATGCTACAACACCCATTGTGAACAAACCTGGTCCCCACCCGAGATAGATGATAAGGAAAAAATAACTTATGATTCCGAATATCTGCATCCATGGATATAACGGTGAATGGTAACCTGGATCGTAAGCTTCGATTCTGCTCTTTCGCATCACTATTACAGAGGCATTCAGAAGCATGAAAATAACGAGTTGAAAACTGCTGGCAAGCCTGGCTATGTCGCTTTCACTGATGCTAAGTATTACAACCAGCAATATGGCAGTAGTAAATAATACTGAAACCGAGGGGGTATTAAACCTGCTGATCCTGCTGAATATTCCCGGAATAAGCCTGTCCCTCGACATGGCAAGAGGAAACCGGGAGGTAGTCATCAGCCCTGCATTTCCGGTTGATGCAAATGCAATGACAGCTGCAAGGACAACGATTAATGTTCCGGCTCCGGGAGAGATCAGTGAAAATATGTGTTTCGATGCGGTTGACACAGGTGAGAGATCGTCCCACAACTGCTCCGGTGGTATAACCCCGACCATGATAAAAACACCCAGAACATAAATAATGGAGGTAATAACCAGTGACAGGATCATTCCCAGGGGGATATTGCGTTCAGGATTTTTTATCTCCTCAGACATGCTTGCAATCTGCGTCAGTCCCAGATAAGAAACAAACACAAGACCCGTGGTCGCCATCAGACCTTCAAATCCATGTGTTAATAATGGTGTGTAGTTCTTAAAGTATTCATTTTTACCGGCAGAAAAAAATATTTCCCGTAACCCTTCCGTGATAAAAAAACCAAGAATGACCACCAGAAGTAGCACAATTATTTTCTGGATGCCCGAGGCTTTCTTCACCCCCAGTAAATTCATCAACATGAAAACTATGCTGAAGATAGTTGCTGTAAGCCTGATGGGAACATCAAAAAACAGTACGGCGTAGGCACCTATACCTACAAGGGCAAAGGATGTTTTCATGATAAGCGCCAGGTAGTTGCCCACTCCACCTATTGTTCCGAAAAGAGGGCCCAGGCTTCTGTCGATGAAAAAATAGGCTCCCCCGGCTTTAGGAGTTGCAGTGGCCAGCTCCGCCATGCTGAACATAGCCGGTAGCATAAGCAATGCTGCAAAAAAATAGGCAATGAAAACGGATGGTCCTGCCTGCTGTGCGGCAATACCCGGCAAGAGGAAGAATCCCGCGCTGATCATGGCACCGATACTCAGTGCTACTATATCCCATAAATTCAGCTCTCTGTTCAGTCTGCCCCTGCCCTTTGTCTCCATTTTGTGAAGTTGTTTTACTGCGCTAATTTAAGCAAAGTATTATAATTGGGAAATACGCAGGCAGGTCTGCAAGCGGAAAAAGAGACGTGTGAGGGAACTTGAAATTAATGATTATGATGATCACCTATCCTTACTGGAAGGCCACCCACAGGAATGGGGGGTTATGGATCAGATGACGCATATTACAATTTCAAGGTTTTTAAGGGATAACCCAATAATTAGGGTTCCATAACCCGACCTAAGAATATCAGTGAATTGGTATATTTTTCCTTAATGGCGAAAACAAACGGGCGGTCGACATGGAACATGGTTATCTGAGGAGCATCGGGATCAATACTTGTAACCCTGATCTCAACCGAGGTAACGGCTGCTGCCTCGGTTCCCTCTTCGTTAACCTCAACGAAGGACTTGTGTCGTACCCTGGAAATATAAAGTTGTCCCGGAGGACCGGCAATCTTTGAAAGATCGGCATTCTCATTGAAAGCATCAGTCATGCCGAGCCTTTTCAGGGCATCATCAATATCGTTGTCATACTCAAAAGTGAACCTGGGTAACCGCACATTCAGTTTATGTTTGCTATCCAGGGCCGTGGGCAGACTGTTCCATTCCTCCGCATCCAGTTTATCAATCATTTCATCTACATCAGCATCATGATCAGGCAAAAAAATGAGCATGCTGTAGTTCCCCTGGCCATAGGTCAGTTCGGCCACTCTGTAACCATCCATTTCGGCATAACCGAAATCACCCTCTGTCTCCATTGTCATAACCTCCTTCGCTTTACCGGGAGAGATATAAAACGGACGCTTTCTGGTATTCTCCGGCACGAACTCTTTCGTCCAAACGCCCTTGAAATAGATGGCATTGATCAGGAACATCAGATGATCGTAATCTATCTGGTCTACGATCTCATCAATCCTGCCCCTTGTCATTTCTTCCACCCAGGCGTTGATAATATCCCGGGATTCAGGGTTATTGAAATCAAGCGGACTGACCTGTGCATCAAAATATTCCTTGTTAACATCCAAAAAGTCCTGCTCGATAGTCCATGTGTCCCTGTACCATATCGAATTTGCTATGCCTGTTTCCACTTTCTGGTCGACCGATAAAAGATCTTTAATAAGATTCCGGATTGAGGCATTAATGGTTTTATCGTCGTAATCAGGATAATGAAGCATCTCCATCATCTGATCCCTGGTTGATCCTGCAGCACCGTTCCAGGTCATCGAAAGTGCCAGATGTACGCTCAGAGGCGATATAAAGACATTTTCATTATCATCTTCTTCCGAGAGGAGTTCCCTGAAAAGGTCAAAACCAAAACGGTTGCTACCGTCAATCAACTCAACCTGTTCCTGCGACAGTTTTATCTCTACGGGCCCCTCACGTACATCATCCTTCTTCTCGCATGATGAGAAAGGTATAAATATCATTGCTAAAATTACGGCGGATTTAGTCATAACTGATTACTTATTTGTTTTTCGTATTTGTTTAGTTTTCAGGTAACCTTTCTGGTTGCTGTTACTGGTTCCCTGTTAAGGGTTATCCGGCCCTTATTTATAAAGACGGAAAAAACATGCTGGATGTTGCAACCGGGTTAAGAAACTTTTCTGGAGCACTAAAGCTTAGAAAAGCCGGATGAGGGACTAATGCAGGAAAGGAAAACCTGCCTGGGGCTAATGTAAGGAAAAGAAGAGTCAAATGAGGTTCGCAGGCGGGAAAACAATATTTCAACACCTACAATTTTCCGGCAATAAAAATCCCGGCCAGTCCACCCATCAGCAGGTCAGATCTGACAGCAGAAAACCCGGCATCATGAAGCAACTGCACAAGCTCCTCGCTGCTATAATATAACCTGGCGGAATGAGCAAGGTATTTGTATGCGCCGTAATGACCCGAGAGGACTCCGCCCACTGGAGCTGTTACCCACCTGAGGTAAAAATGGAAAAGTTTGCGGAGAAGCCGGTTGCCAGGCTGGCTTGTTTCGACAATAACAAACCGTCCGCCAGGCTTGAGGACCCGGAGAATCTCCAACAGAAACCTGTCCCTGTCCGGGTTATGAAAAGTAAGGTTCCGGAAGGCAAATGAAATGCCGATTGAGTCAAAATGATTATCAGGAAAAGGCATGGTTGCCGCATCACCATGGATAAACTCTATTGAAGTTAACCCCTTGTTTGAAGCCTTTTGCTTTGCGAGATCAAGCATAGGAATGCTGTAATCAAGCGCTGTAAGAGAGGTTCCGGAAGGAGCCATTCCAGCCAGATGAATGATCAGATCTCCTGTGCCGCAGCAGAGGTCAAGAACCCTTGCGGGCTTGTTCTCCAGGCAAAGACGGGCAGTCTTTTTTCGCCACGACTGATCAAGCCGCAGGGTAAGCAGACGGTTCAGAAGGTCGTAGGAGGGCGGCACAGATGTAAACATCTTCTGGAGCGGCCTCTTATCGTCTCTTACTTTTTCCATATAATAATTAAATCAGGTCTGCTTATAAAATATAACTGCAATGCTGTCAATGCTGAAATTTTTTTTAAGGTCAGCCCGGCCTGCTCAGGGTGACACTAACCCTCTCAATCTGTCCGCCCATGGGAGGGTTTATCTTTGACACCCTGACTGTGGCCTTTTCTATTTCCGTGAACCTGCTGAAAAGCTCATCCAGAATACGGCCCGCAACATTTTCAAGCAGCCGGGACTTGATGTTCATCTGCTCCTTGACGATATCATAGGCATACTGGTAATTGAGTGTGTCTTCGATATTGTCACTTAAGGTGGCTTTTTCCAGATCAGAAGAGATTTCAAGATCAACAATAAACCTGTTGCCTACCACCTGCTCCTGGTCGAAACATCCATGGTAGGCGTAAAACTCCATGTTTTCTATATGAATGAGTCCCATAATACCGGTATTTTTCCCAAAAATAGTTATTCCCGCCATATTTGAGCATGATAACAAAAATATCAGACCCAATCCTGTCACATTTATCTGTTTATGTTTACAATCGGAACCGCTGCGCTTTCCGATGAAACTTTTTTCATTTGTCAGAGTGTAATTTTAAATAAAAAAAAATTCATCTACATTTGTACTCCTTTGTCATAAAAACAGCAGGGAACAAAAAAATCTCTTGCAATTATTTCACAAACAGGTTAAAACAAACCGGACTTATACACATGATACAGAATGATTTCCCCGGTAAGGGAAAAAATGAGGAGGAACGCTCACTCAATTTCATTGAGCAGATCATCACCGAAGATATCAGATCAGGCAAGAACGAAAGCAGGGTGCATACGCGATTCCCGCCGGAGCCGAACGGATACCTGCATATCGGGCACGCAAAGTCGATCTGCCTGAATTATGGCCTGGCGGAAAAGTTCAACGGATTGTATAACCTTCGTTTCGATGATACCAATCCCCTTACGGAGGAAATTGAATATGTAGACTCCATAATGGAGGATGTGCGGTGGCTGGGGTACGACTGGGAAGACCGGCTCTATTATGCTTCCGACTATTTTGAGCAGTTGTACGGGTGGGCTGAAAAACTTATCGGTAAAGGGAAGGCTTATGTTTGTGAGCTTAGCGCGGAAGAGATCAGCGCCCACAGGGGAACACCCACACGCCCGGGAACCGAAAGCCCCTACAGAAACCGCAGTGTAGAAGAAAACCTCAGCCTGTTCAGGCAGATGAGAAACGGGGATTTCAAAGAGGGCGAGAAAGTGCTGAGGGCAAAGATCGATATGTCATCTCCCAACATGCATATGCGCGATCCGGTACTTTACAGGATAATCCATGCGACACATCACCGCACCGGCGACAAGTGGTGCATCTATCCCACATATGATTACGCACACGGACAATCCGACTCCATAGAGGGTATAACACATTCCATATGCACACTGGAGTTTGAGGTGCACCGGCCGTTGTACGACTGGTTCATCAGCGAGCTTGAGATCTTCCCCAGCAGGCAGATCGAATTTGCCCGGCTGAACCTGAGCTATACCATCATGAGCAAAAGAAAGCTGCTGCAGCTTGTCCGGGAGGGGCACGTGGCCGGCTGGAACGATCCGCGGATGCCGACGATCAGCGGACTGCGGCGGAGGGGATACACTCCTGAATCAATAAGGTATTTTGCAGACAGGATCGGGGTGGCAAAACGTGACAATGTCATTGACGTTGCACTGCTGGAGCACAGCGTAAGGGAGGATCTTAACAAAAAGGCCACCAGGGTGATGGCTGTGCTTAACCCTGTCAGGGTGGTGCTTACCAACTATCCAGAAGGTGAGTCTGAAGAGGTGGATGCAGTCGTTAATCCGGAGATGCCGGAACTGGGTAAGCGCAAGGTTCCCTTTTCACGTGAGATCCTGATTGAAAGGGATGATTTTATGGAGGACCCTCCCAGGAAGTTCTTCAGGCTTGCACCGGGAAGGGAAGTCCGGCTGAAATACGCCTATATTATCAAATGTGAGGAGGTGGTTAAAAACAGCCGGGGTGAGATCACCGAGATCCGCTGCACCTACGATCCCCTTACACGAAGCGGATTACCCGATGCCAACAGGAAAGTGAAGAGCACCATTCACTGGGTTTCAGCACCGCATGGCAGGGAGGTGGAGGTAAGGCTGTTTGACAGGCTGTTTTTGAAAGAAGATCCTGACGAGGTTGAGGAGGGGAAGGATTTCAAATCCAATCTCAACCCTGATTCACTGAAGGTGACAAAAGGGTATATCTCATCAGGTATCGGTAATGCAGTGACTCTGGACAAGTTTCAGTTCGAGCGGCTGGGCTATTTCTGTGTTGACCCCGATTCCACACCGCAGAAACCGGTGTTTAACCGCACGGTAACCCTGAGGGATGCGTGGGCCAGAATTGGAAAAAATCAATAATGCCCTGAAAACAGGGCTGACACATAACTGACTACATCAGATTTACTGGTTATATCGCCTGAGTCACCGCGGCTGAGAATATTGACCCGGTAATCAGGATCAACCATTGCCGAGTACTCCATAAGCGCCATTATGGGTCCGCAACCACATACGGATAGATTGTTTTCCCTAACGGCCTGACCGACCCCCCTGGTGTTGCGGCTGGTGATCTCCTCAAGCACAATGTCATCAAGTCCTTTTGCAACGGTGCTGGATTCAAAGTGTGTAAAATCAGAGGAAGCTATAACCAGTACTTTCCGCTTCTGTTTCTGCACCGCCGAATGGATTTTTAAGGCAACATCCCTGGCTGCCTGGTAACTCTGATCGAGCATATTGATACTTACAAGCCGTACATTGCGCGGCAGGAAGTGGATGATATAAGGAACGATGACCTCGGCGGAATGCTCCCTTTTTTGTGCATCTGCTGAAAAGGGCAGATCCAGCTCTTCGGCAAAATCCAGATCCGCCTCAATTATCCCGTTTGAAACTTCCCAGCCCTGATGATCATCAGCTGACCGGGGAGGGCCTGATCCGTAATGATTGGGGTGTATGATAACTACCGTTTCAAAGGGTAACCCACTGTTTTTCACCTCATCAAAAAAATGCACCGCTTGCCTGCCGCAGTATTCAATACCGGCATGCGGAACAATCCCCCCAATTATATTGCCGGTAACAGTCCCTGAACCGGTCTGTGATTTCACCCCTTTGTGAAGATTTTCGATAAGAGAGGTCAGCATCCGGCCTTCTGAAGGATAAAACATGCCGGAAACTCCTGGCGATCTTATACTGGCTCTCGCTGCGTCCATGGCAGATCACAGTTTATCTCGGGAAGTACATATGCAAGTTAAGGAAAAAAAACCAAATAATCCATAACATCCTATACCGAATCTGGCTCCGCATGTAACTGATCAGGCCACCACTGCTACTGTTTCTGAGCAAAACCGGCATCTGCCTGACTGGTCAAGACCCGGGAGATCAACTCTGTAACCTGATCTTTTTATAATCATGGCGCCGCAACCAGGGCACTCAGTATCGCTACCGGTCGAACCGGGAGGCATATTGCCCGTATAGACATAATTGAGCCTTTCTCCGGCCAGCTGACAGAACCTTTCGATAACGGGAAGCGGGGTCGGGGGATCACTCAGTCTCCATGCAGGGAAACAGCGTGATATATGCAACGCGGTATCTTCCCCGAGCTCCCCTGCTATCCAGTCCGCCATCACAGAAAACTCACCCTCATCATCATTAAGCCCCGGGACCACAAGATGTGTTATTTCAAGGTGGAGGCCCTTCTTTCTGATTGCCTTCATTGTCCGTTTGACAGGAGCCAGGGTGCCACCTGAAACATCCCTGTAGAACCTGTTGCTGAATGATTTCAGGTCAATATTAAAGGCGTCAACTACTTCAAGCAGCTTATCAAGAGGCCGTGAATTGATGTAGCCGTTGCTTACAACTACATTTTTCAGATTATGCTCCGCTGCCCTGATGGCGATATCATACATATACTCATACCAGATGGTGGGTTCGTTGTAGGTATAGGCAACACCAGCGCAGGACGGGGATTTTTCTGCATTATTGACTATCAGTTCAGGCGATGTGTGCCGAAGCCCGGGGATGTCTGATGGCGCGGACTGTGAGATCTGGTGGTTCTGACAGAAGCTGCAGATGAAGTTACAACCTGCCGTGCCGACGGACAGGATATCCCTTCCGGGGAAAAAATGGTAGAGCGGCTTTTTCTCCATCGGATCGATGCTCACGGAAGTGGCAAGTCCGTAAACTTCAGAGTAAAGGGTCCCCTTGATGTTGATGCGGCCCCTGCATTTACCACTGGCGCCCTCATCTATCAGGCAGAAGTGGGGACACAGAAGACATTTTACCTTCTGCAGATCCTGTTTATCATAATAGCCGGCTTCGTGCATAGGAGTATCTGCCAAAGTTAGCAGGTTGGTTATCTCAAATCAGGGATTACGGTTCCTCTCAATGGCAAGCTTTATGCGTGCTACACTCTCTTCACGACCAAGTATTTCCATTATATCAAAGAGGCCGGGCCCTTTATTTTCACCAACAAGCGCAAGCCTCAGCGGATTCATTGCAGCCCCTGCACCAACACCCGTTTCCTCCAGGTAACTCCTTACCTTATCTGAAATTACCGAGGCCTCAAACGGCTCAACTGTTCCGATCAATTCTGAAATTTTGCCAAGCAGATCAGGTGTCTCCTCTTTCCACTTTTTCCTGATATCCTTCTCATCATATGATTCAGGTCTTTGAAAGAAGAATGAAGCCTGATCCCAGAAATCATCCCTGAAATTGAGCCTCTCCTTTACAAGTCTGGAAACATCCTTTACCTTGTCTATATCAGCATCAATACCTTTTTCTTTCAACACATCCATAAAGAGTGGTGCAAGTTCACTGTCATCCTTACTGACAAGATAATGGTGATTGAACCAACGGGCTTTTTCAGGGTCAAAACGGGCACCAGCCCTGTGAACCCTCTCCAGAGAAAACATTTCTGTAAGCTCGTTAATTGATAATATCTCCTGGTCGTTACCGGGGTTCCAGCCAAGCAGAGCCAGAAGGTTTACAACAGCTTCAGGAAAATAACCTGCTTCGCGGTATCCTGAATAGATCTCACCTGTAGACGGATCTTTCCATTGAATGGGGAATACCGGGAAACCGAGCCTGTCACCATCCCTCTTGCTCAGTTTCCCCTGCCCGTCCGGCTTAAGAAGAAGCGGCAGATGTGCAAAAAGTGGCATCTTTTCCTCCCATCCCAATGCCTCATATAGTAAAACATGCAGCGGTAGAGAAGGAAGCCACTCCTCTCCCCTGATAACGTGTGTAATTTTCATCAGGAAGTCGTCCGTAACATTTGCCAGGTGGTAAGTTGGCATACCGTCAGCCTTGAAAAGAACCTTGTCATCCAGGGTGGAGGTGTTGACATGCACTTCACCTCTTACAATATCATCTATGATAAGTTCACGGTTTAGGGGCATAAGAAACCTAATAACATAAGGGGTACCGGCATTTATGAGCTTTTCAACCTTATCGGGAGAAAGTGAAAGTGAATTATTCAGATTTTGCCTTACTGTATGGTCATATTGAAAAACCTCACCCTGCATCTCTTTACTCTTTCTCATCTCCTCCAGTTCCTCAGGGGTGTCGAAAGCAATATAGGCATTACCGTTTTTAACAAGCTGCATTGCATGGCTTCGGTAAAATTCTTTGCGCTCAGATTGCCGGTAGGGTTCAAAAGGACCTCCTTCTGCAGGGCCCTCATCAATATCTATCCCGCACCACTTAAGCGACTCCAGGATATACTCCTCCGTCCCCTTAACGTACCTGAACTGATCCGTATCCTCTATTCTGAGAATAAATGTCCCTCCGTGTTTCCTGGCGAACAGATAATTATAAAGAGCTGTGCGTAAACCGCCAATATGGAGGGGACCGGTTGGACTAGGGGCGAAACGGACTCGGGGACCGTTGGGATGTTGGGGTTGCATAATCGATTGAGGTTTTTTTATGGGATTGCTTTCCGTCATAGTTATCAGGATTATTGGTTTATTGCATATTGCAATCAGATCAGCCCCTTTTCATGCCTGGCATTGACCGCCTTAAGCATGTCTCTTGTCATGGCATCAAGATCATAGTCCGGTTTCCAGCCCCATTCTTCACGGGCTGCTGAATCGTCAACAGAATCGGGCCAGGAGTCAGCTATAGCCTGACGATCATCCGGCTCATAACTGATCTCAAATTCAGGCATGTATTTTTTTACTGAAGCGGCCAGCTCGCCTGCACTGAAACTCATTGCACCAACGTTGAAATCACAGTGATGCCTTAATCTGCTGAAATCGGCCTGCATAAGCTCAATTGTAGATTTAAGGCAATCGGGCATATACATCATGGGCAGCCTGGTTTCCTCATTTACAAAACATTTGTATCGTCTGTTTTTAACCGCTTCAAAATAAATGGCAACTGCGTAATCGGTAGTGCCTCCTCCGGGTGGTGTCTCATGACTTATTATTCCCGGATACCTCAACCCCCTGACATCCATTCCGTAACGTTTTACGTAATAGTCCCCCAGCAACTCACCCGCTACCTTGGTTACACCATACATAGTGCCGGGCTTCAGAATTGTTTCCTGCGGAGTGTTGTCGGAGGGAGTGGTTGGACCGAATACTGCAATTGAACTTGGGACAAGGACCTGTTTCATTTTGAACTCACGGGCTACTTCAAGGACATTGATAAGGCCATTAATGTTCACATCCCATGCCAGCATCGGTTTATTTTCGCCGGTAGCAGAGAGTATGGCAGCCATGTTTATTATTGTGTCAATTTTGTACTTTTTAACTACTGCAACGAATCCTTCCAGATCAAGGGCATTGACTACCTCACAGGGACCTGTACCGGTAATTTTTTCTGAAGGTTTGGTTTTTCTTATGCCGGCAATAACGTTATCACCTCCATACAGATCTCTCAACTTAAGAGTCAGTTCAGAACCAATCTGACCAGCTGCTCCAATTACCAGAATTTTCCTCATTTTAATACAGTATTAAAATTAAATAAATTTTCTATGCTACCAACGACTATTCACAAATCTAAATAATTCCGGATGGGATAAATATGAAAAAAGTCTTGTTTATTATTCAATTTTTTTATTTTTTTTGTATAACAGGTTTTTCTCAGCCATAGATATGATAATTAAGAAATTACAGTAATCCGGCATCTGCCGGAAATTGAATATGAACTACCTGTTATTCAACATAAAACCACTGATTACCATCTGATTTTTAAAGAACTATCTTTGTAAGTGACATCCCGTAAATAATTCATATTCTGAAACCTTAAAATATTATAAAAGCATGTACGGAAAGATCAGGGAACATCTGAGAAATGAGCTGGCCGGCATTGAATCGGCAGGCCTATTTAAAAAGGAAAGGATAATTGTATCCCCCCAGGATGCGGAGATTATAGTTGAGAGCGGTAAAAGGGTGATTAATTTCTGTGCCAATAATTATCTCGGACTGTCAAATCACAGGGAACTAATACAGGCTGCCAAAGACGGAATGGATTCCCGGGGGTTCGGGATGTCATCAGTCAGATTTATCTGTGGCACGCAGGATCTGCATAAGAAACTGGAGGAAAAGGTTGCGGAGTTCTTCGGAACCGATGACACTATTCTCTATGCCGCCTGTTTTGATGCTAACGGTGGAGTTTTTGAGCCTTTGCTTACGCAGGAGGACGCTATTATTTCCGATTCGCTGAACCATGCCTCTATTATTGATGGTGTCAGGCTGTGCAAGGCACAACGCTATCGATATAACAACGCAGACATGGAAGAGCTTGAGACTAAACTTAAAGAGGCACAGGCACAGCGTTTTCGCATTATTGTTACCGACGGGGTTTTTTCAATGGATGGCAATGTTGCTCCAATGGATAAAATTATTGATCTTGCTGAAAAATACGATGCGCTGGTCATGGTTGATGAATGTCATTCTGCAGGAGTGGTAGGCAAAACAGGTCGGGGTGTAACGGAGCTGTTTGATGTGCGGGGGAAGGTTGATATCATAACAGGTACCCTGGGGAAAGCTTTTGGCGGCGCCATTGGAGGATTTACAACCGGAAGGTCAGAGATAATAGAGATTTTGCGACAGCGTTCCAGACCTTACCTCTTCTCCAATTCACTTCCTCCCTCGGTTGTCAGTGCCGGAATTAAGATGTTCGACATGATGGCTGAAACTCATGAGCTGCAGGATAAGCTGCACAGTAACACCAGATATTTCATGGAGAAAATGATTAATGCCGGTTTCGACATTAAACCCACCCGATCAGCCATAATAGCCATTATGCTGTATGATGCAAAACTTTCACAGGATTTTGCAGCAGAACTGCTTGATGAAGGGATCTATGTTATTGGCTTCTATTATCCGGTAGTTCCAAGAGATCAGGCCAGAATAAGAGTACAGTTATCAGCTGCACACAAAAAAGAACACCTTGATAAATGTATTGAAGCCTTCACAAAGATCGGCAAAAAGCTTGGTGTTATAGATTAGTGCTGCCTAATTGATCGCTCAGGTTGTATATACTATACAAAAAAATTCGGAATAACATGATTCGGATTTTATATCACCGGGTATCAAGGCATAAAACGTCAAAGTGCTGATAGCTCTTAAAATTGCTATCCGCATTTGGAATTACCGCAATCCTGACAGGTAAGGCAGCCTTCCTGGAACATCAGGTTCACTGAGTCACAATCCGGACAGATGGTTCCTTTTTTGGGCCTGGTCCCATTGGGAATATACTTGCGCAGTGTACGCTCAACTCCGTTTTTCCATGTATTGATATTTTCACTGTCCAGACGCAATGAGGAAACCAGGTTTACCACATCAGGTATAGGCATGCCGTGTCGCAGTACACCGGAAATAAGTTTTGCATAGTTCCAGAATTCGGTATCGAAAATTCGTGACAGTCCCTCAAATGTAGTTCCATAACCGTATTTGTCAATATACCGGAAATCATATCGTTTGGTTCCGTCGGTATGCATACTTTTAATTATAAATCCCTTATCAATGGTTTTTGGGATAGGCAGAACATCTCCGTCTTCCTTTCCTGTAAATATCTCATAAGGCTTACCGTCAAGCTTCCCTACGAAGGCTATCCATTTTTCATCATTGTTCATAAACCTGACAACATCAGCCTCAAGCACTTCAGGCCGTTTTTTGGGTGCATGCAAGGTTTCCTTCTCTTTTTTATTGGAAATAAGCACTCCTGAGCGAGATCCTTCACGGTATACAGTGACCCCCTTGCAACCACTTTCCCATGCAGTAATATAGAGTTTCCCTACAAGGTCCTCTTTTGTATCGGCAGGCAGATTAATAGTAACGCTTATTGAATGATCCACCCACTTCTGTATTGCCCCCTGCATCCTGACCTTACTAAGCCAGTCCACGTCACTGGATGTGGCTTGATAATAGGGTGATTTTGCTACAATTTCATTAATTGCATCATTATCATACTTTTTCACCTCGTCTATATTATAACCGTTAACCTCCAGCCATGTGACAAATTTGTGATGAAACACGTTATACTCTTCCCATGAATCACCAACATCATCAATATAGGAAACTTCAACATTCGTATCATTTGGATTGACTTTTCTCCTGCGCTTGTATACCGGCATGAAAACAGGTTCTATACCTGAAGTGGTCTGGGTCATAAGGCTGGTTGTGCCTGTTGGTGCTATAGTCAGCAATGCGATATTCCGTCGTCCGTAACGGACCATATCCCGGTAGAGTTGCTCGTCCTCTTCTTTAAGGCGGTTGATGAAGGGATTATTTTTTTCACGCTGTGAATCATAAATGGTGAAGGGGCCGCGCTCCCTTGCCATATTGACTGACGACCTGTAAGCCTCGAGAGCAACTGTTTTGTGTATTTCAATTGAAAAGTCGGTAGCATTATCAGTCCCGTAAGTCAATCCGAGAGCGGCAAGCATATCTCCCTCAGCCGTTATGCCCACTCCGGTGCGGCGCCCCTCTTCTGCCTTAACACGGATATTCTCCCATAGCTTACGTTCTACACGCTTTATCTCATCGTCCTCGGGGTCATTAACTATCTTATCAAGGATCCTGTCTATTTTTTCCAGTTCCAGGTCAATAATATCATCCATTATGCGCTGGGCATAACCGACATGCTCCCTGAATCTGTCAAAATCAAATTTTGCCTTTTTTGTAAAGGGGTCATTAACATAACTGTAAAGGTTAACTGCAAGCAGCCGGCAACTGTCATAGGGGCACAAGGGTATCTCACCGCACGGATTGGTTGAAACTGTTTTGTAACCCATACCTGCGTAAGAATCAGGCACTGATTCACGTATCACCGTATCCCAGAAAAGGATACCAGGCTCAGCTGATTTCCAGGCATTATGGACTATCTTCTTCCAAATCTTTCCCGGGTCAACCTCTTTTTTAACGACCGGGTTATCGGAGTCTACAGGGAACTGCTGAACATAAGTTTTTTTCCCAGTAACAGCCTTCATAAACTCATCATCTATCTTAACAGACACGTTCGCACCGGTCACCTTACCTGCCTGCAGCTTTGCATCAATAAACTTCTCCGCGTCCGGATGCTTAATGGATATGGAGAGCATCAGTGCCCCCCTCCGCCCATCCTGAGCAACTTCCCTGGTGGAATTTGAGTATCTTTCCATAAAAGGTACCACACCTGTGGATGAGAGTGCTGAATTCAAAACCGGGCTGCCTGACGGTCTGACATGAGAAAGATCATGGCCCACTCCTCCCCTTCTTTTCATAAGCTGAACCTGCTCCTGGTCAACCTTCATGATACCTCCGTAGGAATCGGCGTCGGAATCGCTTCCTATAACGAAGCAATTGGACAGTGACGCAATCTGAAAGTCATTGCCTATCCCTGTCATCGGGCCTCCCTGGGGAACTATGTATTTAAAATCCTTCATTAACTGGAATATATCCTCCTCCGTCATCGGATTGGGATATTTCTTCTCAATTCTTGCAATCTCACCCGCAAGTCTCCTGTGCATATCATCAGGAGTAAGTTCAAAAAGATTACCGTGTGAATCTTTAAGAGCATACTTGGTAACCCATACTCTTGCAGCCAACTCATCATTATTAAAATACTCAAGCGAATGCCTGAAGGCCTCTTCATACGAATAACCACCGGGCTGAGTCGTTTGCTTTTCTTTTTCCGGCTCTGAACCGGCAACGGCTTGCTTCTGAACTGACGTCTCCTTGTTGGATTGCATATAATATAAATTTATAATATTGTTAATACGGATTATTGTTATACCAGTTAATGCTGGTGTGGGATATCAAAATTAGGTAATGACTGTTGTTTTTTTTTAAAATATGACTTTGTATTTATTAACAAATCAACGCAGGTTATTAACCAGCCACTCTTTATTGCTGTATGTTAGAGACATAGCCACCTCATGCAGAAACCTGTCGCACTACCGGGCCGGAACAGTATTTTTAGCTGAACTGTAAATAATAGTCATTTTAAAATTCAGTGTAAAAACAGGATTTCAATAGAGAATCATTTTAAATCAGTTACTTAATAATACGAAAACAGATGGTAAATTATTATGGAAGGGCGCACAGCACCAATTCAGGATTTCATAATTTCCTCAACAATATAGTTACTGGCTCCGGTACGGGATTTAACATATGATCCGGCCGTATTTCCAGCATTGATTAATGCCTTGTTGTTAACTATCATCTCCTCTACCCTGCTGGAAAAGTCACTGTAACTCTCTACAGCAAACGCCCCGCCCAGGCTTACAAGTTCTACCGCCTCTCTGAAATTAAAGTATCTGGGACCGAATATGACCGGTATACTGTAAACACATGCTTCCAGAATGTTATGAATATTCTTCCCGAAACCCCCTCCTATATATGCTAATCTGCCATATGAATAAAGAGATGAAAGCATTCCGATATTGTCTATCACGAGTATCCTTGCAGTTTTCAAATCTGCCCCCGTTGCACGGGAAAACCTTATCACCGGCAAAGTGAACTTTCCGGTCAGTTCATTAATCTCATTCTCATTTATCTCGTGTGGGGCAATTATAAGCTTGACATCGTGCCCTGTCGCATTCATATACCTTGTCCATAAAGAATGATCGGGCGACCAGGTGCTACCGGCCACAATTGTGAATGTGCCTTCTGAAAAGACAGAGGCAACATGGATATCCGGTTTAGCTGATGCAATTGAATAAACACGGTCAAACCGTGTGTCACCTGATACAGATACCTGCTTGATACCAACAGATCTCAGAAGCTGAAGCGAATCATCATTCTGAACGTAGATATGGCTGAACTTATGAAGTATCTGTCTGAACCAACTTCCGTACCATCTGAAAAAAACCTGGTTTTGCCGGAAATTTGCAGAAATAAGGTAAAGGGGGATCTTGTTCCGGTTAAGTACGGTAATATAGTTATACCAGAACTCATACTTTATAAAAACAGCCATCCAGGGTCTGAATGTATCTATGAATCGTTTTGCATTTGAAGGAGTGTCCGCGGGAAGATAGCAAACAGCGTCGGCAATGGGGCTGTTCTTCCTTATCTCATAACCGGATGGGGAAAAAAAAGTAAGCAGAATAAAAAAATTACCCTGACTTTTTCGGATTTCTTCAATTACCGGGCGTCCCTGCTCAAATTCCCCGAGTGAGGCACAATGAATCCAGATCACATTTTTACCGCCGGTATCAAATTCCTTCCATTTTCTGAAAAACCCCTTCCTGCCTCTGTACCATAATGAAGCCTTTTTTTTGAAAGGAGACAGAAGGAACAATGCCAGACTGTATAAACTTATGAATAAGTGGTAAAGTATATGCATATTATAAACTATACGCATTAAGCGTTCATTGCATTACAGGCCACCACGATACACTTCATATACAGATTTTATTCCATCCTCAAGCGAAGTGCGGTGTTTCCATCCAAGACTATGCAGAAGTCCCACATCAAGCTGCTTCCTGTAAGTACCATCAGGCCTGGAGCTGTCCCACAGCAATTCACCTTTAAACCCGGTTATCTCCTTCACCATTTCAGCAAGCTCCCTGATGGTGATATCCGCGCCGGTACCAATATTTATATGAGTCTGCCCCAGCTCATCATAAAGTGTTCTGGCGTCTACCTTTTCCATAACATAAACACAGGCATCAGCCATATCCTCAACATGAAGCAATTCCCTGAAAACCTTTCCTGTGCCCCAAAGGCTGACGCTTACCGGGGAGGATTTTACTGATGTTTTCCCTGATCCGGGGACTATCCCGTATTTTTTCAGAGCTTCAAGTATTTCATCATCAGCGCTTTTACCGTTAACATCGCCTGCAGGATACCTGTCAAAATCTTTCTGTATTGCTGCCCAGTCATCATTCTCAAGAGATTTGCCCAGATGCATCTTGCGGATCAGTGCAGGAAGGACATGAGATTTCTCAAGGTCATAATTGTCATTCGGACCGAAAAGGTTGGTAGGCATTACAGAAATAAAGTCACAGCCGTACTGTCTGTAATAGTTTTCACACATCTTTATCCCTGCGATTTTAGCAATGGCATAGGGTTCGTTTGTGATTTCCAGGGGTCCGGTCAAAAGGTACTCCTCCTTCATCGGTTGAGGCGCTTCTTTCGGGTAGATGCATGAGCTTCCGAGGAACAGCAGCTTTTTAACACCATAATTCCGGGCAGTGTTAATCACATTGTTCTGTATCATCAGATTGTCATATATAAACTCGGCACGGTAGGTGTTATTTGCAACTATCCCGCCGACTTTTGCAGCAGCGAGAAAAACATATTCGGGGCGTTCCTTTTCGAAGAATTTCTCAACATCATCCTGCCTGCTGAGATCAAGCTCCTCATAGGAACGAAAAAGAAAATTACTGTAGCCCGCAGAAACCAGATTACGATGAATGGCTGACCCCACCATACCGGTGTGACCGGCAATATAAATTTTACTCTCCTTGTGCATTGTTTTTAAATTAATTTCTAATCTGATTGATTCATAAACTCATAAATAACCTTGATCAATTGAGTCATGTGGATAAATTACAGCATGTACATTTATCTATCAGGCGGGACCGTTGGCTCTTTCCCTGGCCTTTTTGTAATCTGCCTCCACCATTATCCTGACAAGATCCTTAAAAGTGGTTTTCGGCTCCCATCCCAGTTTTTCCCTGGCCCTGGAATAGTCCCCTATTAGCAGATCCACCTCTGTTGGCCGGAAATAGCGCGGATCAATAGCAACCACCTCACGGCCCGATGATTTTAAAAAACCCTTTTCGTCAACTCCCTTACCCTTCCAGACTATTTCCTCACCAAGCACCCTGAATGCCTCCTCAACAAACTCGCGTATCTTGTGGGTCTCATTCGTAGCAAGCACAAAATCATCAGGTTCATCTACCTGCAACATCCTCCACATGCCTTCTACATATTCAGGGGCATAGCCCCAGTCCCTCCTGGCATCAAGATTACCAAGAAGCAGTTTATCCTGGCGTCCGGCAATTATATTTGCAACAGCCACGCTGATTTTTCGAGTAACAAAAGTTTTACCCCTTCTCTCACTCTCATGGTTAAACAGAATCCCGTTGCAGGCGAACAGATTGTAGGCCTCCCGGTAGTTTACCACAATCCAGTAGGCATAAAGTTTTGCTGCAGCATAAGGGCTGCGGGGATAAAAAGGAGTCTTTTCAGTCTGTGGAACCTCCTGTACCAGTCCGTATAACTCAGAGGTGGAAGCCTGGTAAAAACGAGTCCTGATGCCAGTCTCCTTTATGGCATCAAGAAAACGTAAAGTTCCTACACCATCCACTTCGGCAGTATATTCAGGAACCTCAAAGGAAACCTGAACATGGCTCTGCGCACCAAGGTTATAGATTTCATCAGGGCGGATCTTCTCTACCAGGCGATTAAGGTTACTTGAGTCGGTAAGATCACCGTGATGAAGAAAAAATTTCTTGTCCAGCAACTTGTCATTGTTATATATGTGGTCAATGCGAAAGGTGTTGAAAGAACTTGCACGTCTGATTATGCCATGCACATTATAACCTTTCTCAAGCAAGAGCTCAGTCAGATATGAGCCATCCTGCCCGGTAATTCCTGAAATCAAAGCAGTTTTATTGTTCATATAAGATCAGTTTATTAATAAATCAGATTCAGATATTGAAAAAAGTACAAATATAACCTGATTGAAGTTAATTATTATTCCCTTACCGGGGAAAAAAACCACTAATTACATTACAGCCAGTTGCCCGTAATCCCCTGAAAAGAAATACAAACGAAAAGAACAAAATAACAAAGGAATAATTGAAATCAGAGGCAGTATTCTCCACATATTGACGAATCTTTCAGATATTTTGATTAAAGCGCAAAATACCATGTTTAAACTATGCCGTGAAACATTACTTTTGTATGTTGAAAGTATAATGTATAATTTCAAAAGTCCGAGTAAAATCAAGCAGTGGGGACTGATTAAAATATGCGTCTTTTAATCCGGAATTTCCCGGCGAGGCAGCAACAAAATCCGGGTATTTAATGTTATAGTAATTATGCTGATTATAGTAGATATAAAACTGCATGCTTATTAATAAAAATATTACCTGCATTATTCTTGACATTGATCGTTAAATTTCAGAAATTGTAAAAAACGCATTACTGTCGGCTAATTACCTGCTTAATAGATATGGATAAGACGAAAGACATATTCAATCCCTACCCCGGCCTCCGGCCGTTTGATACTGCTGAAGAGAACCTGTTTTTCGGCAGACAAAGGCAGACTGATATAATTGTTGAAAAAATTTTACACCAAAAGTTTATCGCCATCATTGGCTCACCAGGTTCCGGAAAATCATCAATTATAAATGCGGGAGTCATTCCGGGTCTGATTAAAACCAGTAACAGCGATGCCGGAGCTTCATGGGAAATAATTAAAACAAAGCCCGGGAAAGCCCCTATTGACAATCTTGCACGATCACTTGCAGAGGCTGGTCCTGAAAAAGAAATAAAAGATAAAGTTAATACCAGATACGAAGATTATGCCAGATTATTAAGGACCACTGCACATGGTCTGGCTGAAGGCCTGAACCAGATATACAAAACCGGCAAGAAAAAATTGATACTTGTTATAGACGGGTTTGAGGATCTTTTCAGATTTCAGAGAAGCCATAATAACAGGACCGTAATTCATGAACACGACAGGTATATAAGATTTATTGAAAAGACAAGAAAACAGGAAAATCTGCCGGTTTATATTATACTGGCCATACGCTCGGACTTCCTGGAGGAATGTCAGCAGTTCCAGGAATTAAATTTCATAATTAACGAAAGCAACTATATCCTCCCTCAAATGAAAATGGAGGAGTTAAAGGAAATAATAAACAATCCCGCCGGGATTGCCGGTGCAAAAATAGACTCCAAACTTGAACTGCAGCTGCTGAATGACATAAAAGACAACCCTGATCATCTGCCAATTCTGCAGCATTTACTCTTCCGGATGTTTGAGAACTGGACAAGAGAATACAACCTGAAACGTCCTGTTTCGTGTGAGGACTATGAAGTGGTTGGTAAGATTGAAAATGCCATTTCAAAACACGCGGATGAAGCTTACAATGAATTGCCGGATAATGGGAAGCTGATGTGCGAAAGGGTCTTTAAAGCAATTACAGAAAAAGGAGCCGATAACCATTACTTTACCAATCCTGAGCGGATTGCCGATATAGCATTTATAACCCGTACCACAGCCAGAGATATTATAAGTATCGTTTCAAGATTCATGCAACCGGGTCGGTCATTTCTCATATCAGATGATCAGGATGAACTGAACTCAGATTCAATACTTGATCTTTCGCACGAAAGCCTGATAAAATTGTGGCCCAGGCTGCGTACATGGGTAGATGAAGAAGCAGACTCCGTTCATATGTATAAACGCCTTGCCGAGGCATCCAGGTTATATCAGATGGGAAAATCGGAGCTATGGACCCCACCGGATATTCAGCAGGCTATATACTGGAGAGATAAATATGAACCTTCCTTTGAATGGGCACAGAGATTCAACACCGCCTTTGAAAGAACCATGCAGTTCTTAAATTTAAGTCAGGAGGCATATTATCTGGAAGAAAAAGAAAAACTGGAACTGCCTAAGAAGAGATTAAGACGGGTACGCATTCTGACCATAATGGCAATATTAATTGTTCTGGTAGCCGGCGGCTATACTTATCATATTTTCAATGAGCTGTCCAAAACAACTTCCCGGCCTGATACAGCATTGCATGATGAGAGCCCCGCCTCTGATGATGTAAATGGTTCAGGCATCATACCTGCAGAATCGATGGATACCGGTCGCACTGAACCTTCCGTGACAACAGACCCCCCGCCCCGACAGCCTCAACCTGCCGACAGGCCCGGCAGCACTGCAGAATCAACCACTTCGGCCCAGCAAGAGCCAATCAGACAAACCGACCCCACTCCCCAATCAGTTGTTGAACCTCTGCCCGGAGTTATAGAACAGCCAGTCCCTGATAAAGAACCGGTAACCGCCCAGGCAGCAGAAAGCATCCGGGATGAAAAGCCTGTGAGTGAAGAAGAGATGAAACTTCGGATGGTTGAGATCTCACAATCACTGGCAAATAATTCGCTTCAGGTGGAAAATGACCCTGACCTGAAAGGGTTGTTGGCTTTTCAGTCATATACTTTCAATCATAATTTTAATGATGCGGCTTATAACGCCAACATATTCACAAGTCTTATTTCTGCCATCCAAAGCCTTTATGGCAGTGGGCACAATGTGTACAAAGGACACTCGGAGTCTGTGAACTCTCTTGTTTTCAGACCAAACAGTACTATTTTCTATTCAGCCTCATCAGACGGACAGGTACTTCAGTGGGATATGGATGATGAAACCAGAACCCCAAGGGTATTGGCCCGGAATTCAGTTGTTAACAACAAACTTGCAATTTCGCCAAACGGGCAATGGCTGGCAATAGGAACCGACGGGATCGGTTTACAGATATTAAGCCCTGCAAGAAATCTCCCTAACCCTTATCAGATAACTTATGGCAACAACAGGGTTCTTGACCTTGATTTCTATCCTGACAGTGAGGATATTCTTTTTGCAGGTTCTGACAGAGCCCTTGTAAAACATAACATCAGGAGCGGAACCAATACAGTTATTTCAAAGCTTGACTCAGATATATTATCGGTAGCTGTCTCTCCGGATGGTAATATGATAGCAGCGGGGACCAGGGACGGTAAGGTGCTGGTATTAAGAGATGAAATCAGCCCTGACCCTCAGATGATACATAATGAGGAAGGCAATGATATCCTTACCTTAAGTTTCAACCATAACGGTACAAGGTTAGCTGCCGGAAGTATCAGAGGTGAGATAAGAATTCTTGATATTGCATCAGGAAACCTGCTGGCAACACTCAGGGGACATTCCGCCCGGGTTGTTGATATTGATTTCTCTCCTGATAACAGACTCATTGCATCATCCAGTTTTGACGGGTCAATTCATCTGTGGAATGCTCAAAATCTGAATGCACGACCTGTCGCTATCAGGGAACATGGATCCTGGGTAAGGTCCGTTGCTTTTAACTCAAGAGGCAATAAACTGATTTCAGGCAGCCGTCAGGAGGCCAGACTCCGGTCATGGAACATCAGACCAGCTGAAATGGCCACAATGATTTGTGAAAAATTATCAAGAAACATGACTCTGTCAGAATGGGATAAGTACATTGGAGAAGATATCCCTTACAGGGAAAGCTGCCTTCAACTATCAGGAAGATAGAATTTAATAACCATCCAATTATGACCAAACCATTTTTAATATTGAAATTATTGTTCCTGATCCTGCTGTTATACTCACCCTATGCAAACGTTAAGGCACAGCAGGATTGTCTGATTAATCTGGAAAGAGCCGAAAAATTATTTGACCAGGGCATAATTGAAGAAATACCCGAGTTACTGACTGAGTGCCTGAAAAGCGGATTCAGTGCGAGAAACAAAATAAGGGCCCAGAGGCTTTTAATCCTGGCATATCTTTTTGATAACAGGGTAGAGGAGGCTGAAACAATTATGAAAGACTTTCTAAATGATAATCCCGAATATGAAATACAGCCTGGTGACCCTGCTGAGTTCACCACCCTGTTTTCTTCATACCGGACCTACAGGCATTTTTCCATGGGTCTCTTTATCGGCACCAACGTTACCAATGCAATTATGCTGGAACATTACGGACCCTACAACCCCGACATCGACAAGGGCGGTTTCTCAATGACCACACCAGAGTACCTTTTTGGAGCATCAGCGAATATATTTCTCACTGATAACCTGGAACTGAATATAGAAAGCATTTTCTCAAGGAACAGTTTTGAATTTGAAAACCTTCAATACGGTTTTGCAGAGATCTACAAAAAAGAAACGCTCCAGAGACTCGAGTTTCCTGTATCAGTAAGTTATGACCTGTTACGGAATCAATGGAAACCCTATTTGCGGCTTGGAGCCTCTTACGGATTGATTTTAAGTGCTTCAACCAATTACAGAAGAAGCTTTCTCAACACAGCTTCAGAAGAATCCAGCCCGATCCCGATTGAAAGTCCTGAATTAGATATAAAGGACAGGAGAAGCAACGGTACTTTTAACGCTATTTTGGGAGGGGGAATAAAATACAGAATACCCAGGGGCTATTTCTTTTTTGACCTCCGGTATTCGCTGGGCTTATCAAAACTGGTAAATCCGGAAACCAGGTGGGACCAGGAAACCATATTCCAGTATTATTATGCAGATGGAAACTTCCAACTTGACCATTTTTCATTTTCAATAGGTTACCGCTATTCTTTCTATAAATCAGTAAAAAAATAATTCCCAGATGCGCGGATCATATCATAATATAAAAGCTTTCTTTACTGGATTATTTTTAACTTCAGTATTATTCATATCCAATTCATGCAGGCAGGAATCTTTCAGTCCTTCCCAGGCTGATTCATTCATAAAGTTTTACAGTCTGTTTAATAAAGATGAAGGGCTTGATGTCAAAACCCTTGACGGAAGAGGGTATGTGCTGGCCGGAACCACATACTCGGGGACCAACTCAAATATAATCCTGATAATAACCGATAAATACGGAAGAGAAACCAGTACGCCAAAACAATTTGGGGGTGATTACGAGGATCGTGCACACAGCTTGATAGTTTTATCTGACGGTGGATTTGCAATTTTGGGAACCACCACGGTAGAATCGGAAGAGGAGTCACTGGTTACGAATATGTACCTTGTCAGAACTGACCACATGGGAAACGAATTATGGACAGGAAATTACGGTGGAATCAACACAAATGAATCTGGATTCGGTCTTGCTGAAACAACTGACGGAGGTTTTATCCTGATAGGCTCAACAGAAAACCATACAGGAGTGAAAAATATTTATCTTGTAAAAACCGACCCGGAAGGGGAGGAATTATGGACAAGAACACATACGGGATTAAATGACGACGTGGGATTAAGCATTGCTGAAAGGTATTCCGATGAAGGGGTACCTAAAGGGTATATATTTACCGGTTACACAAAGAGTTATTCGTTCCAGCCAGGTCAATCCAACTCCAATATCTTTATTGCCGAAACCAACCAAGATGGCAGAATAGTCAATGCTAACACTTACGGAGGAAATGGAGAGGACTTCGGAAGATCGCTTATCAGCCACCCTGAAGGAGGTATTGTTGTATTGGGAACTACTTCAGATCCCTCATCAAATGAAAAAAATATTTTTCTGGGACGTATTGATGGTAATATATCAAACCCGCTATGGACCAGATCACTCGGGGGCTCTGACAATCACATAGCCGCCTGCGTAAAGATTACACCTGAAGACTATTACATAATAACGGGAACACTTGAACTTACACCAGATAACCATGTGATATTCCTTATGAAAACAGATCCCGGAGGTAACATTGTATTTACCAACACCTTCGGAGGCAGCGGAAAACAACGGGCTCAGGCAGTGGATATTGCAGAAGACGGTGGTTATATAATAACAGGATATAACAAGTCGGGAAACAACAGTATGATCACCCTTATCAAAACCAATGCTGATGGAGAATTATAATATGTGACCTTAAGTTTCAGGATCCACACGAACAATACATAGGATTTCAATGGATCCTCCAGGCTTAAAACAATGTGATTTAGCGAATTACAGAGCTGTTTAATTTTTATTCCTTTGAGACCAGACCACCCGGAAACATAAATTATACTTTACTGCTTTTTGTCAGGACTTAAAAACATTAAACCGGAGAATATGAGAAAATATAATTTTACCCTATGCAGTGCAAATAAATTACCGGGAGTTTTTTTCTTTTTTGCTTTTGTATTATTATCCCTGATTAATACTCATGCCAGGGAACCATACTTTGCCCGGTATGAGAGGCTAACGGACGACCAACCCATTGAACTTACCATTGAAGGCAGCTTCACGGCTCAAAACAAAACATACGATGGAACAACTGATGCCACAATCGATGATAACAGTCTTATTCTTGAAGGAGTTTTAGATGGCGATGATGTCACACTGATAGCTGTTGCAACATTCGTGGATGAAAATGCAGGTACAGGCATAACTGTTGAGCTGGTAAAATCAACCCTTGGCGGACCCGATGCCGGAAATTATATCCTCTCTTTTGAAAAGGCACCAACTGCAACAGCTGATATCACCGCAAGAATCCTCACATTAAGCAATTTTACTGCCGAAAGCAAGGTGTACGATGGCACTACCGATGTTGAGGGAACGGGTTTTACCGACGACCGCCTTGATGGTGATGACCTGGAGTTCTCCTACGATGCCGGATTTGAAGATAAAAACACAGGAACAGATAAAACCGTAAACTACACAAATATTGAAATCACAGGAGGCGCTGATCAGAATAACTATGCCCTGGCAAACACCACGGGAGAGGCAACAGCTGATATCACCGTCCGGGACCTGAACCTTACCGGTTTCACCGCAGCCAACAAGGTATATGACGGCACCACAGATGTTGAGGGACCCGAAATTGAAGATGACCGT
>SLKJ01000132.1 GCA_007134675.1 Bacteroidales bacterium | reverse complement strand
ATCTTTCCGACATAAAACCGGGTTATCTTTCCGACATAAAACCGGGTTATCTTTCCGACATAAAACCGGGTTATCTTTCCGACATAAAACCGGGTTATTTATTCGATATCAACCACAATTTTTATTTTTCATTGCCTTTTAAACAAAAAAAATCAAAAGGTCATTGACTAACCTTTTTAGGTACCTGATCAATTCCCGGTTTCGTTCTGCTACTCGCACTCCCTTACCGCAGTCCTTATTTTCAAAAGATTCGCCAGCAGACCTTCGAGTTTTTCAAGTTGAAGCATGTTTGCTCCGTCAGATCTTGCATTTGCCGGATCAGGATGGGTCTCCAGAAAAATCCCGTCAACACCGGCTGCAATACCCGCCCTGGCAATGGTTTCAATCATGTCGGGCCTGCCACCAGTAACCCCCATTTCCTGGTTTGGTTGCTGGAGGGAATGGGTAATGTCCAGCACTACAGGGTAGCCGGTTTTGCGCATTTCAGGGATTCCCCTGTAGTCGATCACCAGGTCCTGGTATCCGAACATAGTTCCTCTCTCTGTAAAGATGATCCTCTTATTGCCAGTAGAATGAACCTTCTCTGCCGCCAGCTTCATAGATCCGGGAGCCATGAACTGTCCCTTCTTAATGTTGACTACCTTACCGGTTTTACCAGCAGCAATCAGCAGGTCAGTCTGCCGTGCCAGAAAAGCAGGTATCTGGAGTACATCCACATAGCCTGCAG
This sequence comes from Bacteroidales bacterium, assembly GCA_007134675.1. GTDB lineage: Bacteria > Bacteroidota > Bacteroidia > Bacteroidales > PUMT01 > PXAP01. The sequence goes on along the minus strand of SLKJ01000132.1, from coordinate 8,355 downwards.
CCACATCAGCCTCTTCGGCCGTATGAATATCGGTAATTACAGGTACTCCGAAACGTTCTCTGACCGAAGCCAGCATTATCAGACCCTTTTCGTCGCCAATTCCGGTAAAGGAATCAAGTTTTGATCTGTTTGCTTTTCTGTATGAAGCCTTGAAAATAAAAGGGATTTCGAGTCTGTTGCATATTCCGGCAATCGCTTTGGCGATTTCGAAAGTTATCTCTTCGCCCTCAACAACGCAGGGGCCGGCAATAACGAGAAAATTACCGCTGCCGGTATACTTCAATAAAGGTAAGTCGGGTATCATTATGGGTGTTTTTTTTGGTTAATATTTTAGGCTGTTAAATTCATGTCTTTTTGTGTTGTTTTCTACTTTGGATAAAACCCGAAAAATTTGGATATTCTTTCATGAAATTTATGAATGCCGGTAGGTTGAGCGAACATGAAGATACATTGCTTCGATATGAGATTGATTCCATTTTTTTCGGCATATGCAGTTATCTCATTGTTATGTGCACCCAGTTGCACGAAAATATTCCTTATGCCCCTGGCAGCTGCATCCTGAACAACTGCCAGTCCCTGTTCAGGCTTTACAGAAAGTATGATTCCGTCAACATCATCAGGCAGTTCAGAAACTGATCTGTAGCACTTTTCACCTTCGAAGTTGTCTAAATGCGGACTGACGGGAATTATATCGTAGTTTTTATTTTTCAGTTCGCGAAAGATGGTACTGCCCGACTTGTAGCTCTTTCGTGAAACTCCGGCCACTGCAAACTTTTTGCAGGCCATGAACCGGTCTATTTTTTCCTTCATAAAGGTGTTATATTTTTCTATAGGAACAGATAATCAAAATGCCATGCAAGTTAAAAATAAAACTGAAAAATCACCAGAATGCTTGTTCATGGCAACCCTTACTGCTGGCAAGGGCTGAAACCGCTTATTGTCCGCGAAGTGCTGTCAAATAATACTTAATACTATTGCCCGTGAAGGTTATATGTAAATCCTATTCGCAATCCCCCATCCATCAACCGCCACCTGTAATCATTACCACCGGCCCCAAACGAAAGAAGAGAATGGAATTGTTGATATAGGTTTACAAAGGCACCCAATCCATTATCGAAACAATATCTGCCGCCAAGGCCAAGTAGAACTCCTATACCATTCTGACTGTCAATATTATCAGAAAAGTTAATTTCCGTCCCGAGTATTAGTCCCCCATTGATATAGAGATAATTCAGGAAGTTTATTCTTGCTGTTACAGGAATATTTAACAGTGAGATTTTTTCAGTTTTTGGTGTCTGCTCATGATCCGGGGGCAGGTTGGGTATAATTGTTACAGTGTGTCTGGAATATGCGATTCCTGTCTCAAAATCTATATAGGAACCGAGAGGCTTAATATAGCTGATTCCTAAAGAATAGAACCCTTTTCCGTTGTAACTTGGCCCTCCATCCAGTGTTGCGCCCGCTGTATTTATTAAATCATTGTTGCCAATAGAGGTAAAAGTCAAGCCAATTACTCCAGCCGAAGTATTATTTGCATGCACATTCAGCAGACAATTAAGTATTATTAATATCCCAACTATACTGATTTTAAGGTTCATAGTAATTTATATTAATCTCAAATTGATTATAATGAATATCAATACTTATAAAAATCCTTCCACCATCTTTTAAGCATTGCCAGTGTCTCCTTTTCGCGGGTGTTTTCCTGGGGATGGTAGATCTTTTTGCCTTTGATTTCCTCCGGAAGGAACTCTTCCTGTGTGAAATTATCTTCATAGCTGTGGGCATACTTGTATTCCTTTCCGTACCCAAGATCCTTCATCAGCTTTGTGGGTGCATTCCTGATATTTAGAGGGACCGGCAGGTCGCCTGTCTTCCGCACAAGTTCGAGCGCATCATCAATGGCCATGTATGCTGAATTGCTTTTGGGCGAGGTTGCCAGGTAAATGGCCGTTTCAGATAAAATTATGCGAGCTTCCGGCATCCCGATCATCGAAATCGCCTGAAAGCAGTTGGTAGCAAGTAACAGTGCATTGGGATTTGCCAGCCCGATATCCTCGGCTGCAAGTATAACCAGACGCCTGGCAATGAACTTGATGTCCTCGCCACCCTCAAGCATCCTTGCCAGCCAGTAAACTGCTGCGTTGGGATCGCTTCCGCGGACCGACTTGATAAAAGCCGAGATGATATCGTAATGCTGTTCGCCGCTCTTGTCGTACATTGCCATATTCTCCTGAAGCTTTTCGAGCACCTTGTCGTTCTTTATTTCAATATCACTTTCATCCTCGCTCGAAACGACCAGCTCAAGCAGGTTATAAAGCTTACGGGCATCGCCGCCCGAATACCTCAGCAGCGCTTCATGCTCGGTGACCCTTATTTTGCGTTCTTTCATCGCTACATCCAGCTTAAGCGCTCTGTAGAGCAGACCAAGCAGGTCATCCTTTTCGAGTGGTTTGAGGACATAGACCTGGCAGCGGGAGAGGAGGGGAGATATAACCTCGAAAGAGGGATTTTCGGTGGTAGCGCCTATCAGGGTTATGATTCCCTGCTCAACAGCACTTAGCAGCGAATCCTGCTGCGACTTGCTGAACCGGTGTATCTCGTCGATAAAAAGTATGGCGTTGGGTCTGTTGAAGAACTGCTGCTTTTTAGCCTTTTCGATCGCTTCCCTGACATCCTTTACTCCAGAATGCACAGCGCTCAGGGTATAGAATGGCCGCTCGAGAGTGTTCGAAATTATCCGCGCAAGCGTAGTTTTACCCACACCAGGCGGTCCCCACAGGATCATCGATGGAATCCGTCCCGACTCTATCATTTTCCTTAACGGGGAATCCTTCCCGGCAAGATGCTGCTGTCCCGCATAATCATCAAGGGTCTTCGGGCGCATGCGTTCGGCAAGAGGCTGGTTGTAGCTCATTTTGCAAAATTAATGGATGTTTTTGCTTTCTGACAAATCACCTCCTATTTATGACTCAATTTACCCGGCAGTATCATCTGTATAAAGCATATTTATCAAGTTGATATTCTATTAATTATGTTTAACAAGTAATTCATATTCAGTGTTTCAATTCCGATGGAACCCCCATCCTTTATACATTTTATTTTGTCTGACTTAGTCTGATGGGGGTTTCATTGGAATATAAAAAAGAGGTTATTCTTTGATGAATTTTTTCGTGACAAAGGTATTATTTACTTTGATCCGGATAAAGTAAATTCCTGGTGGTAGACCTGAAACAATGATATTCTCTTCAACTATCCCCTCCTTTACTGCCATGCCAAGAGTGTTGAATATCTTGTATCGGGAAGGTATGACAACCTGGTCATGATCAATTATTAAATAGTCTCCCGCCGGGTTGGGGTAAATAATAACCTTATCGCTGTAGTCAATTAACCATGTATCTGAAGGAAGGTTGACCGTAATGTACATTTCCCTTTCAAATAAACTTTCGCCGAAGGAGTTGACTGTTTTCAAGCTCACGGAGTAGGACCCCGCTTCCTCATAAGTTACAACCGGGTGCTGTTCAGTGCTTGATCCGGGTGTTCCCCCTTCAAATGTCCATTCCCAGTTTTCCGGCCGGTTAATCGAGAAATCATAGAAATTCACCTCTGTACCCTTATCTACTACCAACTTGTTTGCCCCGAAAAAAGCAATGGGCAGACCTTGGTTCTCGCCACTGACCATTGCGATAATGTCATTTTCTATCTTGTCGCTACATACATCGCAAAAAGGGCTTCCCAGAAACCGCATCTTACAGCTTTGGTGGGGCCTGTACCAGGTTGGTGATTCTTCGTGGGGGTATATGCCTATTCCGTTATTGTAAAGAAAATATTTCCAACGAATTGTTTCCGGATTATTATCTCTGGTCATATTTGTTTTCTCCGCCGCGTATTGTTCTCCTGCCCAGTATTCATCAGCCAGGTCAGCAAAAGAGTGGCCAAATTCATGCAGGAAAAGTTCAATCGCTTGCACATGAGTTGTAAAGACTGAAAACTGGCCGCCTGAACCACCATACCTGGGATCGTTAACAATGATTGCCCCTTGATCATAAAAGGGGGTGTTCTCATTTAGCACGCTGGTGATTCTTGCATAATGCCAGGCAACAAGCAGCCTTTCAATACCATATGACCAGAAAGAGCTGCCGAAATAATTGTCTATTAATTGGTCAGGATTATTTGACGCCCCTGTCTCGGCTGAAATAACGCTTATGGCGTAGACATTTATCATCTCCCTGAAATCAGAGAAGGGTTTCTGATTAAGAAACCCGTTTACCGTGTAACGAACATCATTAATAAATTTGTCCTGTTGAATATCGGTGTAACCATCACCAATTATAACGATATTCAGGAACTCGTCAGGTGGTCCGCTGTAGTTTATTATTTCCACAGGGTAAACCTGCCCGAGTGCAACATCCAACGCCATGCAGAGCGACAGGGCTATTGCCAGAAACATTTGGATGAGGATTTTATTCATAAAGGCTGTTACCAGTAGGAATAATGAAAGTTTCCAGAACCTTTGTTTGATTCATAATCACCCTTTTAACCCGGGCATATCTCATGCAGCTTTGAAACTGCACCCTGACGGAAAATTGTGCTGAGTCGAGAGAAACTTGCTTTTTTTTCAAGGTGGTATGGTCTTCAGAATACTCGACTATCCTCATTAGGGGATTGGGAACATGCTTTTCGGCACATAGTTCCAGCGAGGTGTCAAGAATCGAGATGATCAGATCGCCATCCAGAGGTTTAGAAGAGACTGGCTCCCTTTCTCTTAACAGGCCCCTGGTAAGCATCGAGTTGATCAACACCACGCTGTCATTTGAAGTTATTTCAAAATTCAAAAGTAATATCCCGGGAGAAGCAGGTTCTTCCAGCTGGGCTTTTGTATCCATCTTGTCTGATTCGATAATCTTCCTGGAAGGGTTACATCCGCTGTTCGACAGACTAAGCCCAATTAGCAGAATAAAACCAGTGGTAAGGACGATCTTCTTGAATGAACTTAACTGCATGAAAGTTTGTCCAATTTTTGGTTCTCTGCAAGTTAATTAAAATATTAATAACAAATCAGGAAGGATTTCGGATTATTGCATAAATTAAAGAGGCAGCATGAACCATATGTCGATTATATTTTAACATCAATGAAAAAAAATTGAAACGGCATTCAGTAAAATCGCTAATTTCTTTCCCAAAAAGGATCCATGCAGTCACTCAGTATGGCTTCATATTGAAAGCGGATATATTCCATTTTGGATATGGCTTCATATTGAAAGCGGATATATTCCATTTTGGATATGGCTTCATATTGAAAGCGGTTATATTCCTTTTTGGATAAGCCATTTCATGAACGATAGTTAAAACAGTAACCCGGGTTAATTAAATCTCCGCCATGGCTACTCAATAATTGCTGTTGTAAATTAACTAAAGGAAAGGTCTTGTTTTGAAGGAGATTACTGCTGTACCCAAATATATCTGCTAACTTCTGAACAACCTGATCAGGAGAGATAGTACAAGGCTGACCAGTATCATTGATGTGATGGGGATATAAACCCTGGTCCTTTCATTTTCGATGCGAATATCTCCCGGAAGCCTGCCAAACCAGCTTAGTGCGCCCGGGGCATAGTGCAGCAACAGCCCTATCGCAATCAGTATTATTCCGGCAATTATGAGCCATTTCGGCATTTCAGGGTATTTTTTTAATTAAAATGGTCCTTACACTAATACATCTATTGATTCGCCAGGATAAACAAGGTCTTTTTCAGTCATGATGAAATATTGGGTTTAATTGCAAATATTGGGTTTAATTGCAAATATTGGGTTTAATTGCAAAAATTTGTGATCATTGTAAATGTAGATGAAATTTTTTTCAGCATAAAATACACACAAACAGATAAAATCCTCATTAATTTAATTTCAGTAAAAAATCCCCTAAAATCGGACTACCCACCACCAAAGGAGGAGGCTTTAACCCCTATTTTTGCTTCGCATCGCGAATTTTTTCAATCACACATGCCTTTCGGGCAAAGCCCCGCTAGGACATGACCGCACCTTTCCAATTTATAAAAGATCAAAAATATTACCCTTTCGGGGAATTAACCAAAGGTAAAACTATTTTATGATGGAGCTTGTCCAAGTGCCGCAAGCACTGCCCGGTTTGCTTTCCGGATACCGGCAGTCAGTTGCTCAAAGGGACGACCCTCTTCATCCAGTAATCCTTGTTTGAGAAGGCCGAGTAACGGGTTGTATTCACTGAGATACTGGCAGCGAAGATAGCCAAGGATAAGGGGGCAGGAGGCGACTTGTTCCAGGTAGCTGCGGTAAGCCTTTGCGGCTTCTTCCTGATTGGGAAACTGGTGCCAGAGCGTCACCGGCCGCTGGGGCGTGTAGAAGCTGACCGCGTGATCGACCACCAACAGCGGCTTACCTGTTTGTTTGTGCAGGTCCAGCCAGTAGGCCTCGTCGAATACAGTTTCATCTCGTCCCGGTCCCCCAAGAGTGCCGAGTTCGGGACCGGGTTGGATGGAAATAACGTCAACGTAACGCGAAGCCACTGAAAGCACTCCCTCCGGGTGATCGTGCATCTTGTAGCGTTCGCCGAAGATTAAGCGCCCAGGATCATGTTTTTCGCACTCCTCTTTGGTACGCCGGTAAAGTTCTTCAGCGATCAGCGACAAAAACTGTTCATCGTCCCGACGGACGGCAGGTCTCGACACTTCTAATCCATGGAATGAATTGTCTGGAAGTGACTCGAAGTCGACGTCGCGCATCTGGTAGGCCCGTCCAAAAGCTGCCGCATCGTCATCGTATCGGTCACGAAGGAACTCAATATATCGTCGTTTACCCGGAGCCTCACCGGGTAGGCGGCGCATCCATGTCACCCAGTCGACTACCCTCTCAGCGCGGGCAATGTCCAGATCCCAACGGGGAGTATCGGTCCAATTATATCCAAGCAGTGTTGGCAGACCCCGATGCCGTTTGCAAACCGCCTGGACTCGCTGTTCGATCAGTTTATGAAATGCCGGATCAAAAACGTCGTCGTAATCGAACTGCCCGGCTTGAAAAAAATGTTTGCAACGTGTCAACTGGATGCTGGCCAGATGCGGAAAAGCGGCCTCTACGTCGCGCAGAAAGGCGCCGTAGCCGGCCGAGTTGAACCCCCAGTTTCGCAGATTAGCGATCACCGACTGGGAGAGCTGATGTTCGTTATTATAGAGCTGCCGGCTCAGCAGCTGCCTGACTGCTCCTATATGATTAATACCCAGGAGAAATAGAGGTTTGCCATCTGGGGTAATAAGCCACGGCCTCCCGTCCTGCTCCTCCACCCGGTACATGTCGCTTCGGTTAGCCGTATCCTTTACAGCTCTGACGTCACGACCAGCAGATAGGCCGAACATCAGTGGGCCCGTCGCGAGCAAGCCAGCTTGTTTTAGAAAGCTGCGCCTTGAGGGCATTTCGTTAGAAGATTTATAAATCCTCTTTAAGTTTCTCTGGTTCATGATTTTTTAGGTTTAATATCACTAATGTTGCAATGGTTTCTGAAAACTAAAATTAATGCCTCAAAATCAATTGACTATAAGATAAATTAATCACAATAATTTTGAAATTTAAAAATCGCATTAACTCTTGAAAGCATTAATTTTATTGGGTTAAGAAACGTTTTAATTTTGATAACGCAACACTAATGGTTTAATATGATGAAACCCGCATCAACTTTAGGCAGACAAAATAACATGAATATTACATCCGATGAATTATGCTAAAATAAAAAAAAATGCATGAAAAATCTACCGAAGGTCAACAAAACCATACGGGTTCCATACGTTTGTAACACTGAATATACATTAGGTGCAAAATATAATTTATTGAATATTAATTTGATTAACCTGTTTTATATACATGAATTCACATGAGACTATGTCTCACAAAATAACATCTATAAACAGGGGGATCCATCCGTTTGAAATGCTGAACATGAATTACATGCAAGGTATAACACATTTATTATTAACCTGTTTTATTCGGATGAAGGACTGCAGGTAATTCCAGCAGTTATTTGAAAAGTTAAGGATAGCGACCTTCCAGAAGCAGAGCCAGACTAGCTTTTAGGTACAAAAATATACTTACCGAAACTGGTGAACACAATTTCAATAACCTCCGACCTGGTTTCCACTTTTTCCGGGAGGCTCACACGATACTCTACCACCAGAAAAGGTTTATCATTCCTCATTTCGATGTAGATCTTGTTCTTGATATCGTTCTCATTCTTGATATCGTTCTCATTCTTGATATCGTTCTCATTCTTGATATCGTTCTCATTCTTGATATCGTTCTCATTCTTGATATCGTTCTCATTCTTGATATCGT
>SLKJ01000151.1 GCA_007134675.1 Bacteroidales bacterium | reverse complement strand
CCTGGCCCGGGGTCACACAACCGGGTTCAGTGAACAGAGATATCGTATCTAACCTCGACTTCGCACAAACTTTCCTTGATGCCATAGGAGCGGATCAACCGGATGATATGCAGGGGGCAAGTATGCTGCCGTTACTTAAGGGAGATACTCCGGATAATTGGCGAAAAGAACATTACTATCATTATTATGCATATCCAGATTTTAACTCAGTAAAACGTCACTATGGTATTGCCGATGCACGCTACAAACTAATCCATTTTTATTATGATATTGACGAATGGGAAATGTATGACCTGAAAAAAGATCCTCACGAAATGAATAGCGTGTATAATGATCCGGAGTATGCAGAAGTCCGGGAAGATTTACATGAGAGGTTAAATAAAATCAGAGCAAAGTATGGAGATTCAGATGAACTGACCAGATCCTTTCTTACCGAAAGGAATTGAGTTCTTTCCGGAAAAGGATTTTCTGAAACTTTTTTGATATTAATATTAATCTCACATAACCATGAAAATTCTTTTTATAATTTCATTAGTAGCTCTTTTTTATTTTCCTGTTTTTACTCAACAGGGGAATGCTTTTCAACCAGGCCCAGACATACCGCATTTTGCTAGTGTGTTTGATTTCGGGGCTAAAGGTGACGGTATAACAGACGACACTGAAGCGATCCAAAGAGCAATTGATGTATGTTCGGCGAATGGTACAAAGCTCGTATTTCCAGCCGGAACTTTCATGACAGGAGCCGTTTTTCTGCGCAGCAACATATCGATCGAACTATCTGCTAAAGCTGTGTGGAAGGCTATTGGGAAAACAGAGTTATTCCCGGTACAATATCCGGTTCGTCAAGACGGCAGTCAAATGCTATCCTGGAGTGCAATGATTTTTGGCAAAGACATTGAAAATGTCAGGATCAGTGGAAATGGGGTGATAGATGGAAGCGGAAACCATCCGGCATTTGGAACCAGCCGCGGTGATAAACAGAGGCCTTTTGGAATATGGATCATACGTGGCAGAAACATCAGTATGGAAGGTTTCCATTTGCGCAATACAGCTTTCTGGGGAATGCATTTCGATGAATGCGATCATTTGAAGCTAACTGGCTTGAACCTTTACAATCATTCAAATTTGAATAACGATGGTATTGATATAAGCGATTGTCATGACGTAATCATTTCAGATTGCGTAATTGATTCCAGCGATGGAGGTATTTTAGAAGATATTGTTATACAGAATGTTGTTATGGATGGAGTGGAGACCCCGATAAGCATCAAACTTGGTGACAGATGGGTGAGAGGGCACAATATGCCTACATCGATCCTTGGTGCAGAAGCGCCGGGAGTTGTCCGTAATATCTTCATCAGTAATGTTATAGCAAGGAATTCAGGCCCTATTCCCAGTCTGATTACCGGATATCCTGATCATTATGTTGAGAATATTAAATTAAGCGATATTTTTATAGAGGTTGAAGGAGGCCTGCCGGCTCATGATGTAATTGTTCCTGAAAATTCATCGGCATATCCCGTGAACCGTATGTTCGGACTTAAAAATCCTGCTTATGGGTTTTTTATCCGGAATGTAAAAAACGTTCAATTAAGAAATGTGCAGATGGTTACTCAAAATCCCGATGACCGAAGGGCCATAATCTTTGAGAATGCTACTGGTATTATTGAAAATATCGATATTGAAAACAGCGGAGGGCAGGGAAGGCCATCCCTGCTGGTGGACAATACTGAGGCTCTAACTTTGAGAGGTGACAACAGCGGGGTTACAAAACAAGCAGGTACGGTAGCTGATGATTTCGCAAAATCCCTTGAAGGAGCTAAACCATTTGACTTCGAAATCTTACCTCAAACAATAAAGGATTATGATGGTAATCAATACAAGTCTTTAAAGATCGGAAACCAGGTATGGATGGCATCAAATCTTAAAACCACCCATTATAACGATGGCAAACCTGTTCCACTGGTGGAAGATAATTTCACTTGGAGCGCTTTGTCAACCCCCGGCTACAGCTGGCATGAAAACAATATAGAGAATAAAGAAGCTTTTGGATCCTTATACAATTGGCAGGCAGTAAGTTCAGGCAATTTATGCCCGGAGGGATGGCATATTCCGACTGATACCGAATGGAGATCACTTGCATCATTCATGGACAGTCAGGGCAGGGCAGACAGGGCCCTGCTTGATAAGGCCGGGTTCGATAATATTGGTGTACTACGCCATACTGATGGAAGATTCGTTGACATGGTCAGGTACAATTACTGGTGGATCTCTCATGAAGGAGGTAATCTTTTTTTTCTTGCGCCGGGAAGATGGCTTTTATTCAGGCTTAACTCACAGGCTGAACGTCAATAAGAATTATGGTTATCCTGTTCGTTGTATCAGGGATTGAGTGCGCACTAATTATGATCAGTGACACTAAGATTTTTTGATCAGTAAGTCTGCGATGTTATTTCATAATAATTACAATGGACCAATCACGCAGGGAATTTTTAAAAAAGACTGGTTTGACAGGCGCAGGTCTGTTTGGTACAGGCATAATGGGGTGCATAGGTATAAAATCCCTGACGGTATCCTGCACAGCTAACCCTAAAACAAGCTGCCTTTTTCCCCTGTCAGGTCTGAAAGTTCTGGAGGATAACTATCCCAGGTCCTTTTTCTTCAGGATGTCGGAGACAACCTATGAACCTTATGAGACCTGGGAAAGCGACATGAATCGTCTTTCAGGCATCATGGGCAAAGCCCTGGAAGAAGAAAAAAGGGGGCTCGAAAAACGTAATCCGGAATACTTTACCCGGTTTAAAATAAACCACCCCGAACAGATTGTTATTCTTCATTATGCCGGAAATTCAAGACTTCCGGATTACCGCACAGAAAAGTTTCATGCAGGACACTGGCTGTATTTCAACGGAGCAACTATCCTTTCCGATCTGTCAGCTGGTGAAGATGTTTCGGAGATCAGGGTATCAGATGCCCGGTTTTTTAAAATGAATATGGGAAGATATGAAGATGAAAATGATGATATAGGGTTGTGTGAACTCGAGGAAAACGGACTTCCTGACTGGAACAGAAGCGAGCAGGTGAAATTACTTTCACTTGATTTGGAAAATAACATCATCAGAGTAAAAAGGGCCTGTTACGGAACGGCCGCCCGGTCATTTAAATCAGGGAAGAGCTATGCGGCAGCGCACGCGTGTGAGGGTCCATGGGGAGAAACCAGCGGCCTTATGTGGATGTACAATTTCTCAACACTTAGTCCACGAGACCCTGAAGGTAAAAACTGCAAGGATCGGCTGGTAGAAGATCTTCTCGATACTTTTCTTCCCGGCGGAATACTAGAATTATTTGACGGAATAGAATTTGACGTGTTAATAGAGAACCTGAGGGATCAACCTGCATTATCACAATATTATCGTCCTGGAAGTTATCGAATGCCTGATAGCAATGCCGATGGGCAGCCTGACGATGGGGTGTTCAATGGTGTCAATAAGTTCGGGGAAGGGGTAATGCAATTTGCCAGGGAGCTGCGTGAGGGATTGGGGGATAACAGGCTCATCCTGGCAGATGGCATGACCGATTTTCATATTCGCGCCTTTGGAATACTGAATGGCATTGAAAGCGAAGGATGGCCTATAGGAAATGATCCAAAGATCAATGACTGGTCAGGAGGCATTAACCGGCACATGTTCTGGGATAAAAACGCAAGGGAACCAAAACTGAATTTCATTAACCATCGCTGGTGGGGGCGTCCTGATGTCACCATTGGAGTTGAAAGGCTGGTTATGGCCGCCTGCTGTCTTACAAATTCAGCACATGCGCTGAATATCAGGCCCAAAGCCGAGCCAGGTCAGACACAAACCCCTATCTGGGATGAGCTGGTCATGGGTCAGGCAAACCATAAGCCGGGATGGCTTGGTAAGCCACTTGGCCCAACGAGATGTCTGGCCATGACTAAACCTGATTTACTTAAAGGATTATCTCCAGGCCAACTGATTGTCCGGATGCAAAACGATGACCCGGACGTCAGCCTTTCGGCTGAAGGTAATATTTTAAAGATCGAAGGACAGAATGGTGAATCAGGAAAGGCCATGGAGTTTTACATCAGCAACATACCTTGTCCTTCAGAAGACATGACCGTTTTTCTTACCATGCATGGAGAAACCACGGCTGTCAGGTCTCCGGAGGAAGCAAGGCTTATCAGGGTGGGTGCTAAGGGCAGAGCCTATCACCGCGGCATGATGTCATATGTTAATCAAAAATCTTTTCAGTCCGGTTTTTATTTTAACAGCGCGCATAATATCAGCCCCGATAAAACACCGGTAACACTTAAAATTGAGATTGAAGGACCGGAGCCTGTCTGGATCAGTGACATAAAAATCTATGCACATCCAGATGCGCGGGTCCGAGAATTTGAAAACGGCATTGTACTTGCTAATCCTGCCCCGCATCCTTACACTTTTGACCTTCAAAGCCTATTCGGACATCAGCGGTTCCGGCGACTTAAAGGTTCCTCCGAACAGGATCCGGTAACAAACGATGGTTCAAAAGTTGAGGGAAAAGTGGAGCTGCAGAAAAAGGACGCATTATTCCTGGTCAGGGTAAAATAAACTGACTGCCTGAGCAACGCTGAAGTAGGTTATCCAGGTGAAAAATATTTTATAATATGAATCATAACAATAATAAGGCTTCTTCCGCATTTAACCAATACCAGATTGCAGCAATTTTTTCAATGAGATTGGTCATGGGATGGTATTTACTATACGAAGGACTTATAAAGATTATTACTCCATGGACATCTAAAGGTTATCTGATAACCTCTGACTGGATATTAGCCGGATTCTTTAATTTTATTGCTCAGTCTTCCCAGCTTCTTGTCATTACAGATATCATTAACATCATGTTACTGACTGTTATTGGATTCTGCCTTTTCTGGGGGGATTCTTCCTGGCATACCTTAAAAAGAGAGGATGGTTCAGCTTTGAGGAAGAAGCTTTAGCCAACATTAATATAGCAACCGGGGCGACCCGTACTATTACTTTCACTGAACCACATGATCTTAAGGGTATCCTGCCTAAAGGAAAAATTAAAGATATTGAAATCAGTCGCATTATTCTTGGCGGGAATCAAATTGCGGGAGTGGCCCATGCCCGTGATCTTATTTATGTGTCACCACTGGTAAGAAAATATAATGATGAGGAAAAAATAATTCAGACATGGTTCCTTGCTGAGCATTGTGGTATTAATACCATGACTGCGTGGCCATCGGAACGCACACTGAGAATCCTCAGGGAATACCGGCGCCGTGGAGGAAAGATTCAATGGCTTAGTCATATAGGGTATCATGATCTGGAAACACATGCCAGCGTTGTAGCTTCCTGTGTTGATAATGGAGCCGTTGGCATCTACATCGCTGGTGATCATTGTGACCGACTTGTATTTGAAGGCAAGATAGATGAAATTGCAGAGGCAGTTGACATAATTAAAAAGAACAACCTGTTCGCGGGAGTTGCATGTCACCCGATCAGGGTTGTTACCGAATGTGAAGAAAGACATGTTAATGCAGATTTCTACATGAAAACCCTTCACCATGATAATTACTGGTCAGCTAACCCTCCTGATAAAAGAACTGTAGATGTTCGTGTAGGTGATCCTGCTTTTATGCGTGGGAGAAATACATCAGGTCAATACCATGATAATATGTGGTGCATTGATGCTGATGAAACCATTGAATACATGAAAGATGTGGCAAAACCATGGATGGCATTTAAAGTTCTTGCTGCAGGAGCTATAGGCCCTGCTGATGGATTTAAATATGCATTTGAAAACGGGGCTGATTTTATACAAGTCGGTATGTTTGATTTTGAAATTGTAGATAATATTAATACATGTTTAAAAGTGTTAGCTGACAACAGCTCCCGCATAAGATCATGGTACGGATAAATGTTACCTCATTGAGCCCGGACAGCTATCCCTGGCAGAGATGTTAAAGGAAAAAGGAGATAATACAAGGTTATCAGGTAAATGGCAATTGGTGGGGCATGTGGTTCTGAGCAAACACAATATTTTCGCAAGATCAATAAAGAGTCCTTTAAATCCGAGGCATAAATCACCTCTGTATCTTTCAATAATTATTTGAAAATACTTGTTATTAATCAAATATTTAATAAGTTTGTGTTCTGATAACTATCGTGCGTTAACGCAGTATTAAATAATTCTTACAATAAACATTAATTTAAACTTTTACATTATGAAAATTCTGGGCGGAGTATTTGTTTTTTTAATGCTACTGGTGTCAGTGGTATCATGCGAGGTATCTAATTCCAATGATTCACCGCGTTTTGAGGAAGTCGTACTTGATACCGGAGTAACACAAAACATATGGATGAAAACATATGGAGACATCAATGGAAATGGTTTGACCGACATTGTTGTTGGTGGCCGGCATGGTGGCGGTCTTGTCGCATACCTTGCTCCCAACTGGGAAAGGTATGTTATTAACGAAAATCTTGCAGTGTCCACCGACGGTGCCGTGGCAGATATAAACAATAACGGTATAAATGACATCGTAGTAGTACTTCATAGAGAATTAGCATGGTTTAGTGGTCCGGACTGGGAACATCATACTGTTGATAAGGACTTCCCGCTTCATGATGTTGAGGTGGCCGACCTGAACAATTCAGGACTGAAAGATTTGGTTGCAAGAAATCAGGGTGCTTTCGGCGATGGTGATGTCCTCTATATTTATGAGCAGGAAGAATTGGGTGTTTGGAACAGGCAGGAAATAAAAATTGTTGATGGTGAGGGTCTTAAAGTAAGGGATGTAAACGGAAACGGGAGACCGGATATAGTAATAAACAGCTATTGGTTTGAAAATACAGGTGATATCAATAACTGGATACAACATCAATTTACCGATACCTGGACCTGGCCCCATGCATTTATTGACCTGGCTGACCTGAACAATAACGGAAGAAAGGATATAGTAATGGCTCCCGCAGAGCTTCACGATCAATATTACAGGATATCCTGGTTTGAGGCTCCGGAAGACCCAACTTCAATATGGAAGGAACATGTTCTGGTTGATTCGATCGAAGCGGTAATTCATTTTATTGGAGCTGCCGATATTAACCTTAACGGGAGAAAGGATATTATGTATGCCCATATGAGGCAGGGGGCTTTTCCTCAGGAGGTTGCTGTTTTATATCAGGACAGAAGAAACAGGTGGGACACAAAAGAGGTACTGAGTAATCACGGTTCGCACAGCATGATCCTCTATGATTTTAATCAAAATGGAAGAATTGATGCAGTAGGAGCGAATCATCAATGTGACACTCTTAAGATGTGGATTAACAAGGCAAGATGAAATTCAGATTCTGATATAACTGGTAACACATTTCACTTACCCATTTTTATAAACAGTTAAATACCTTTTATTGGTATTAAAGGTTTTATAAACAGAAATTCAATAGTTTTTATAATAATTTTAATTGAAATGAAAAAAAAGATTATCCTAATTACACTTGCTGTCGTCTGTACTGCATTTTTTGTTTATTTTGTTAAAGATGTTTTCGGAAATACTGAATCTGAGAAGGGCTCATCAATAATTACCGAATTCAATTTTAAAAGGATAATGATAGATGACGGGCGCGAACCACCTCCATCTTTTGGTCTGGATGCAGGTCATATTACTTGTGATGAATACAAGGACATAGTTGCGGGTCAATACTTTTACAAAAATCCCGGAGGGGATATGACTGGAGAGTGGAAAAGGTCAAAGTTACCCGGTTTTCCTGAAATAGATGCTGTGCTGATTGTAGATGTGGACGGTGATGAATACGGAGATGTCATTGGAATTCGCCTGCCCGATGTTTACTGGCTTGAGGCCGACGATACCGAGGGGAAATCCTGGTCGGTGCGTGCTAAAATTGGAGAGATACCAAGAGGTCCTCATGGTACATCCACCCAGGGTTTTATTACCGGGCAGGTTGTGCCTGGCAAAAGACCACAGATTATTCTGGCCTCAAGAGGGGTTTATTATTTTGAGATTCCTGATAACCCGGAAGAAGGTAACTGGCCTATGACCAGGGTAACTGAATCCCCAAATTCTGAAGAGGGACTTGCTCTGGCAGATATGAATGGCAATGGCCATCTGGATATCATCGGATGTATCGATAAAACACAGCGTCCTAATCCCGTTGGTTGGTACGAGAACCCGGGTGATGGCAGCGGGGACTGGACCTATCATCAGATAGGAACCACCGGATGGGTGGCTGATCGCTTCGAAGTAACAGATATTAACGGAAATGGAAGATTGGATATAGTGGTAGGTGTTGCTAATGGAGATGACGACGGAGTATACTGGTTTGAATCTCCCGAAGATCCTACCCAGCCTGATTGGGAAAGACATACTATCGTGATTCAGAAACTATGTAATAGCATGTCAATGGCTGATATGAACAACAACGGCATTATGGATATCATTCTTGGGCAACATTATACAACCTGGGGTGATCCTCCGACAGAAACCGAAAGAAAACTCAGGATATTTACAAATGACGGATCAGGAAACTTCACAGAACACTTTATAGACAAAGGAGTTGAAAGTCACCTCGGAGCATTGGTATTCGATCTTAACGGAAACGGCTTATACGATATAGTTAATATTGGATATTCCGATTTCCAATATGTGCATATCTGGAGAAATGATTCCAGGTAAATTTCGATATTCTTATCATTTATTTTTTTGTAAAACCCATTAACTTTTCCTAATATGATATTCAACAGATTGTTCTTATTATTACTTTTTGGTTTATTATTATCCTGCGCCAATCAAAATACACCGGATAATATTGTTATTACCGAAATAATGCATCAGGGTATACCACATTATCAGGTAGAAACACCATCAGCCACCTATCTTATAAGTAAAGAATCCGGTGGTGCATCTTCTATTTTTGACAGGGATAACATTGATTGGGTCAATCATTCCAAAGATTATGAGGGAAAAAGAACTACGGGAGCAGATGCCCAATGGAGAGGTGTGCCTCAGATGGTCTTTCAGGGTGATGACGGAGGTGTCGGGCACCCGGTGGGCAGAGATATGTGTAATGTTGAATTGGTTGCTGATAACCAAATCAATGTTGTATCAAAAAGTGGTCTTTGGGAGTTTTCCTGGACATTTAAGGAAGATTATGCCATTTTCTCTGTTGAAAAAACCGATACCTCACGGGGGTATTGGTTTCTCTATGAAGGACCTGTTGCAGGTAATTTTAACCCATATACAAATTATTGGGCAAACGATACCGATGGGGTCAGATTTGATCAGCCCCGTCATGGTCGCTCAGATGTTAAGGGCCACTGGCAATGGGCTTATTTTGGCGATCCTTCTTCCATCCGCTGCTTTTTTGTATCAATGGCAGATAAGGATGATTTAATTGACCATTTTTCATACCTCCCAAATGATCTTGAACTCGGATTGCGCGCCTCCGACGGTATGGTGGTTTTCGGTTTTGGGCGCTCCCAGTCACCCAGAGAGCCACTAATGCGTGACCCCAATGTATTTTTAATGGGTTTTTATGAGAAAAGGTTGAATTCGGAGGAACGGTATTTTGAATTTTCTGACTTTATCAACAATCTTAACAAAAAATATTCAAGTAATAATTAACTGTGTTAATCACTTAATGGAAGCATATAAACCTCCGAAGTATATTATAATTTCCCGGGAAATTATAAACCTTATTGAAAGTAAAAAAATTAAACCTGGTTGCAGGATCCCGTCAGAGAATGAAATAATCAGGGATCATAAAGTCAGTAATACAACTGCCCGCAAAGTCCTGCAGGAAATAGAAAGAGGTGGCTATGTTACAAAAATTCAGGGTAAAGGAACAATTGTAAAGGATTTTGTTGTTGCAAGAACTGTTTCTAAAGTGCTTAGTTTCACCAGAAACATGCGTGAAATGGGGTTAACTCCATCCACCAGATTAATTGACTCTTTAGTCCTTGACGAAGATGTTCGAATTACAGTAGGGGATAAGAAGTATCTGATAAAAAGCCCGGTTTTCAAAATAAGCCGTCTCCGGTTTGCCAGCGACACTCCAATGATGTATGAAAAACGCTACATCTCTTTAAATCTTTGTCCTGATATTGAATCTGAAAATTTAGAAAAATCCCTTTACGAAATATATAAAGATAAATATTCATTAAAAATCTCCAGGATAGAACAAGATCTTAGTGCAATTACTATTGATGAGTTTTCCAGACAATTATTTGATCTTAAGCAAAGCATTCCAGGCATCAAGGTTGAGGGAATAACTTTTTGCAATCATAATAAAATTCTGGAAGCTGAGGAATCCATTTATCGTGGCGATAAGTATAAATTTTCGGTGCAGGCTGTTCCTTAGTAATTCCT
Organism: Bacteroidales bacterium; assembly: GCA_007134675.1. Taxonomy (GTDB): domain Bacteria; phylum Bacteroidota; class Bacteroidia; order Bacteroidales; family PUMT01; genus PXAP01. The sequence continues at coordinate 17,216 of SLKJ01000151.1, read as the reverse complement.
TGCTTCGGAAACGAGTTTACCCCGGCACTGGTACTTTTGCACATTTAAAATTCTGCTGATTGATACAAAAAAGATACTCGATGGCTAAAAAAAAAACAATAAATAAAGACTTTCTGATATCATTATACTCGACAATGATCAAAATCAGAAAGTTTGAAGAAGAAGGAACTAAGTTATACAGGCAAGGCCATATCCGGGGATATTTTCATCCTTACTGGGGGCAGGAAGCTATCGCCAGTGGAATTCTATCAGCCATGAACAAGGATGACTATGTTACAAGCACTCACAGAGGTCACGGGCATTGCCTGGCCTGGGGGGCAGACTTAGTCAGAATGTTCTCTGAACTTCTCGGACGGGAGGATGGATATTGTAAAGGTCTGGGTGGGTCTATGCATATAGCAGACTATACAAAAAATAATCTTGGCGCAAATGGAATTGTAGGATCATGTGTGCCAATCGCCGTTGGGGCCGCACTTGGGATCAAAATACGTGACGAAAATAAGGTTGTTACAACCTTTGTATCAGATGGGGGATGCAATATAGGATCTTTTCTTGAAGGTCTTAACCTTGCATCAGCATGGAAACTACCTGTTCTGTTTGTCATAGAAAATAACCAGTATGCCGTGTCCACTCCTATTGAATCTTCTACCGGAGAAACTGATCTTTTCAAGAGAGGTTTGTCTTTTGGCATTGAAGGTATCCGAATAAATGGGAATGACGTTCTTGAAGTTTACGAAACGGCCAATAAATACATTGATTATTGTGGAAAGAACAGCTATCCTTATATTATTGAATGCCTTACCTTCAGGAAAAGCGGCCATCATATAAACGATCCTGGCACTTACCTCCCTGAAGATAAAGTAAATTTTTACCGCAATAACGATCCTCTCAACATTGGCAAAAAGCATTTAACAAAATTGGCCGGTTTGTCCGATGAGGAGATTAACAACATAGAACAGGAAACAGATAAAGTAATAGAAGAAGCCTTGAAAGTAGCTCTAGACAAACCAGAAATGGAAGCCAAAGACTTCCTGAGGCTTGTAGATGAATACTGAAAATTAGAATAAAGGATGAATAATGAGTGACACACGGGAATTATTATACAGAGAGGCTCTTAATGAAGCTTTAATAGAAGAAATGACCAATGATGAAACTGTATTTATCATGGGAGAAGGGATTGCCGAAAGGGGAGGTTCCTATAAAGTAACTGTCGATCTTCTTGAGAAATTCGGACCTAAAAGAGTTATTGATACTCCTATCGCTGAGAATGGATTTACAGGAGCAGGTGTAGGAGCTGCACTCACGGGAATGCGACCAATCGTGGAAATACTGTTCATTGATTTTTCGATGCTCGTGCTGGACCAAATAGTAAACCAGGCGGCAAAATTCAGATTTATGTCTGGTAACACTGCCAGAGTCCCTCTGGTATTAAGAACCCAGGGAGGTGTTGGTAATGGTCTTGCTGCACAACATTCGCAAAGCCTGGAAGCTATTTTTTACCATATTCCCGGCTTAAAAGTAGTTATGCCTTCCGATCCTTATGATGCAAAGGGTTTGTTAAAATCTGCAATACATTGTGATGATCCTGTTATTTTTATTGAACATAAACTATTATATATGAACAAAGGTATGGTTCCGGATAAGGATTATGTAATACCTTTTGGAGAAGCTTCCGTAAAAAGGGAAGGAGAGGATCTTACAATCATTGCATGGTCTGCTATGGTTCCAAAGGCATTGAAGGCAGCAGAAATTCTAAAGGAAGAAGGTATAAGTGCTGAAGTGGTTGACCCCAGAACTTTAGTTCCGCTGGACAAATCAACGATCATTGAATCAGTCAGGAAAACAGAGCATGTCCTTATTGTGCAGGAAGCCATAAGAAGAGGTGGTGTTGCATCAGACATATCTTCGATAATCCAGGAAGAAGCATTTGATTATCTTGACTCTCCGATAGCAATACTTGCCGGTAAAAATATTCCATGCCCTTTTAATCTTAATCTTGAAAAACTGGTAGTCCCCCAGGTAGAGGATATTGTAAAAGCTGCCAGAAAATCTGCATATAAATAAAAAATCAAAATGAGTGACGTAAGCCTGTATTTAAAAAGTTTCTTAAAAGATGATCGGTCAGATTCAGGGGCCAGCATTGCAAGAGGCCAGGAAAACTATGTTAACAGGGTGCTGGCCCAAAAAATAAATCCGGGTCTTTATTTTAATTTTAAGGATAAAATAAGGCATATCGGTGTTACCAAAAATTTCAAAGAAATAATTGACTACTTTAAAATCAGAGATGGCGAGATACCTGCCGGGTTCAGAATTGAGTATATATTTGATAACGGAGGCTTGTTACAGGCTGATCTTAAACGGGATATTTCTTATGATGCAAATGGACGAAAACGACCCACAAAAGTATTATTTTCAGCAGATAGTGCCAATCCCTATGAAGTTGAACCAGTAAAAAATATAATTGCGAATCTTACATGCAACCCCGGCATTATCTATGATTTATTTATTAATAACCCTGAAGCAAATATCGGCAACAAGTACAAAAACCGGGATGAGGTTATAAAGGAAATTGGGCAGATTCTTGGACCCGGCTGCGATATCAACGTTGAACTGAATAACCCATTTAATCAATCTTCAGAAGCTTTACTTGAAGAAGCTGCAAAGTTCAGGGAGCTGCTTTCACCATATCGTCTTGTAATGAAAGTACCTCATACCGGCCCCGTAAACCATGAGAATGTACATGAATTGCTGTCGGGTGATAAAAAGTTCAATCGTAAGTTTGATAATGGAAGTACCATGGATAAATTTCGCGGACATAATCTGGCACTATTACTCCATGAACATGGATACCGCGTTAATTTTACATTAATGTTTGAACCATATCAAACAGCATTGGCTCTCCAGGCCAGACCATATTTTATTAACGCGTTTATCAGGCAAAGGAAAAATCAAAGTATGAGTTTAAAAAATCTGCTTGAACTTTTCGAAACCTCAAAGAGCGAGTTATATCTGAAACAGCTTCGTGATTACATGATATCCAATGATTTTCTTCCACCCTCTGAAAAAGATATTTCGTTGTTCGAGGTGAAAAGAATTGCTGAACGAATATTAAAATACCGGAATTTTGATAATCATGAAGGTTTTGATGGTCTTGATAGTGCCCGGCACAGTTTGAGGGTGCTGCGGAATTCGAATCTGCCTGATACCCGCCTCATAATTTGCAGCATGGAAGGAGAACTTAACTACCCTGATATAGATAAAATGTTATCAGAACCTGAATTCCATGATATGGCAGGCAGAGTGGTCATTACAACTGAGCCTTCTTACCTGGCGAAATTCACATGCAGCAACCAGGTTGTGGCATATCAAAGAAGATTTATGAACGCTGCCCAGGGTCAGCTTTAAATAATTATTTAATTTCATTGAAATATGGCTATACCGGTTAAAATGCCCCAGGTTGGACAGGATATTGAAAGTGGCAGAATACTGGAATGGTATGTTAAAGAGGGGGATGAGGTCAAAAAAGGTGATGTTTTGGCCGTCGTAGAATCTGACAAAGCTAATTTCGAAGTCGAAGCATATGAATCCGGGATAATAATAAAATTATTGTACTCACCCGGCGAGGAGGCAAAAGTCTTTGAACCGATAGCTTTTATAGGCGAACCTGAAGAAAAACTGAATCCGGAGATTGCTGGTATCAGCCTTGATAAATCCGAAAATACTACACAGGATCAGAGTGCTGAAATAGCTGAGAAAAATGAGGACTCTCCTACTTCAGTCTCGAATAGGATTAAAGAGAATCATAATACCTCCGGCAGGGTTACTGCAAGTCCTTCTGCAAAAAGAATAGCTAAAGAAAATAATCTCGATATCCGGAATATTTATCCATCAGGCCCCAACTCCAGAATAATTAAGCGCGATGTGCTGAATTATTTGAATAGTATTGCTTCATCAGCACAAAAGGCCACTCCGATGGCCAAAAGAATTGCCGGTGCAGAAGGAATTGAAATAAAAGAACTTTCTGGTAGTGGTGTCGGTGGTAAAATTACAAAGGAAGATGTATTAGATTCGCTTGCTTCGAAAAGAGATCCTGTTTCAAAACCAGCTCTTCTTACCCCTGAAAAAAATGATTCTGTAATTGAATTTTCCCGTCATCGACAAAGAATTGCTGAGAGGCTATCCATTAGCAAGCAAACCATTCCCCATTATTATCTCTTCATTGATGTTATTGCAGATAAAATCTTAATCTGGAAAGATAAGATTTTCAAACAACTTGGAATGAAAGTATCTTTTAATGATGTTTTAATAAAATCAGTTTCAACTGCTCTCAAGAAATTCCCTCAATTGAATTCTCATGTGGATGATGAGAAATTAGTTCTTAAACCTAATATTAATATTGGAGTGGCAGTATCACTCAAAGACGGACTTCTGGTACCTGTAATTCCGGATGCTGACCTGAAAAAAATCGGCGAAATCAGTGAGATCTCCAGAAAGAATGCAGAAAATGCCAGAAAAGGTATTATTAATTACTCATCGACAGGGACTTTCACCATTAGTAATCTGGGGATGTTTGGAATAAAAAACTTTTCTGCAATTATTAATCCCCCCGAAAGTGCTATTTTGAGCTTAGGTGTCATTGAGAAAAGAGTAGTTTTTGATAATCAGAACATCACGGTTGCAAACGTGGTTAGCCTGGGTTTAGCAGTCGACCACCGGGCAATTGACGGAGCTTATGCTTCAGAATTTCTTGGAGAATTAAAAAAGTATCTGGAATCTTTTAATGGGTAAGTTATTTTACAGGACATTATGCGATTAATGTGTTGAATATAATTCGCATGCAATAAACAGCTAATTGAATATTAACTCTATTAACCAAATTTTTACGTATGAAAGTATTTCTTGATACAAGCATAATAAGTGAAATAAAAAAAGGCGTGGATACCGGTCTGGTATATGGGGTAACCACTAACCCAAGTATTATTGCTAAAAGTGGGAGAAAATTCCTTGATGTGATCAAGGAGATAACTGAAGTTGTACCCGGGCACATCAGCGTTGAAGTAATGGCAGATGATGTTGCAGGTATGGTAGCCGAGGCAGTCGAATATAAAAGACTTGCACCTCAGATTGCAATTAAAGTACCTATGACTAAAGAAGGCCTAAAAGCGGTTCCCATTCTGGAAAAGGAAAAAGATATCAGGGTGAACGTAACTATGGTTTTTTCCGCATCCCAGGCATGTCTCGCTATGAAAGCAGGTGCGAGTTATGTCAGTATTGTAATCAGTCGTCTTGATGCTATTGGTACTGAGAGTACACAACTTATTTATGATACTATGCTTATCAGGAAGAATTATGGACTGACTTCCGAAATTATTGCCGGAAGCGTTAAAACTCAAAATAACCTGCTTGATTGTATGAGGGCCGGAGTGGATATTGCTACCATTCCAATGACGCTCTTTGATCAAATGTTTGCACATCCCCTTACAACCGATGGGATAGAAGGATTCAAAAAAGACTGGGCCGGTGTTCCCAAGTAGTTTTTCAGACTCAGGGTATAAAAATTACTGATGAGGCATAACATACTGACAATAGGCGAACTCTTATGGGATAAACTTCCTGACAAGACGCTACTCGGTGGAGCTCCTGCCAATCTTGCTTTCAGGTTGGTAGAACGCGGCTGTGATTGTCATTTAATATCAAGACTTGGAATGGATGATCCGGGATACAAGGCGCTTGAATGCATCGAAGATATGAATATACCTACCAGTTTGATTCAATTTGACCCTAATTTCCCAACCGGAACCGTTATTGTTGAATTTGATGAGAATAAAACCCCCGATTACCTTATTACCCCGAAAGTTGCTTATGACTTCATCGAATTATTGCCGGAATTGGAGACTGCTGCTGCAAATTGTCATTGTATTGCTTTTGGTACATTGGCACAAAGGAATAATAAATCAAGGCAAACAATCTACTCTCTTTTACAAAATGCATCAAAAGCCATAAAATTTTTGGATATTAACCTCAGAAAGGATTGTTATTCTACCGGGACGATTTCCCAATCTTTGTATTTCGCCGACGTACTTAAAGCCAATCACCACGAGGCTTTTCAATTAAACAGTTTTTTTGGCCTTACAGGATCTGATATTCCTGAAATCTGTGAGATAATCTCTGAAAGATTTGATATAAAAACGATACTGGTTACAATAGAGCAAAATGGGGTTTTTCTTTACGATAGAAAAGAAGGTAGACATTATATAGCCGGGCACCGGATATCGGTAGAGGACTCTTTGGGTTCAGGCGATGCCTTTTCTGCAGGCTTCATCGATGAGTTACTCAAGGGAAGTAGTCTTGCCAGGGCCAGCGAAACGGGAAATATTCTGGGTGCTATAGTAGCATCTAAGAAAGGAGCAACACAAAAAATTACTAAAACTGAGATAGAAAAAATAATAAGCCGGAATAACAGGATTGTTGATCCTGACCTGCGAAATTATTTATTTATACCTACTTGATAACCTTTGATAAACAGAAAAGATAAATAATTATGAAAACTACTTTGATACCAGTCTTTTTTGACCCCGGACGTGACCACAATTTCGATAAGCACCTCGAAATTCTTAAAGATCTATTAAAGGGAGAGGCAAACTTTATTGAACCACATCCTCTTGGATCAAAACTGCCCGATGGTGATGCAGTAATCTTCCCACAGATGCTGGGTGAAGCATTTCACAAAATCAAGGAATTGCAAAATATTTCTTTACCTATAATGGTTGTCACTTCAGAATTCGGAACGGTTAATATGTGGGACTGGGAACTGGTAAATTATTTGAAGTTGAATGGTATCTCTACCATATGCCCTCCCAACCTGGAGGAAACCAAAATGGTATGCAGGGCCTTAGCCATAAAGAAGCTTTTATCCCAAAGCAAATTTGTAATATATCAGGATGATCCTGCCGGACCTACCAGTCAGCAATCGGATATTTTTAAAAGATTCTACTGGCTCGAAAAGGAAGCATCTGATAAAATGTTCGATAAGTATGGGGTCACTATTGAACAGAGAAGCTTTAAGGATCTTGGAAGACGGGCAGCCGCTATTCCCGACAATGAGGCACTAAAACGAATTGATAATTGGAAATCCAGGAATAAAAGCATCCAGGGTAAACCACTCCTGAGTGCCATGAAACTATATATGGAAATTAAAAATGATTACCGAAAGGAAGATAATATTTTGGGAATGGGTCTGAACTGTCTGAATGAATCCGGTAGCTGTGATACAACACCTTGTCTGGCCTGGAACCTTTTATATGAGGAAGAAAAACTGGTTTGGGGTTGTGAAGCTGATACCATGGTTATTCTTACTGGAATCCTTGCCGATAAGGTTCTGCAGGTTCCCTTTTTCATGACAAACCTCTATCCTTTCATAATGGGCCAGGCAGCACTGGCACATGAAAGAATACCGCATTTTCCGGAAGTAGATGAACCTGAAAACCATATTCTTGCTGCACATTGCGGTTATTTTGGTTTGCTTCCTGAGGTGTTCTCCGACAGTTGGCATCTCCGAAAAAGGGTGCTCGCCATGGTTGATGAAAATGCAACAATGATTGATGCTACAATGCCTGTAGGCCCCATTACTCTGGTTAAGTTCCAACCCTTCCTTGAAAAAATATCTATCTCTGAAGCTGAGCTGACAGGTTATATTCAGTATGAAAATTCAGATTGCCTGAATGGTGGAATTATTAAGGTAAAAGATGGACAGCGCTTTGTCGAAAATGTAGTGTCCCATCACTATATTTTACTGGAAGGACATAGAAAGTCTGACTTTAAATTAATATCAGATATATTTGGTTATGAACTTGAAACCATTTAATCAATTAACTAATATTGTTATGGAAAAGAAAATAAATATAGGTATTGTAGGCGCCCAATTTATGGGCAGGGCCCACACCAATGCGTGGTACGATGTTGCTAATTTTTTTGACCTGCCATTTAAACCTGTCCTCAAAGCAGCCTGTGATTTAGACCCCCGGGCAGAATCCAGCTTTGCCCGACGATATGGATGGGAATCATTTGAGACATCCTGGGAAGATCTGGTCAAAAGGGAGGATATTGATATAATCGATATTTGTACTCCGAATAATACTCATATGCCTATCTCGGTAGCGGCAGCACGGAATGGTAAACATGTTATTTGTGAAAAGCCGGCTGCTATGGACGCCAGGGAAACTCTTAGTATGTATGAAGAAGCAGAAAAAGCGGGAATTAAACATATGATTGCTTTTAACTACAGAAGAGTGCCGGCAATTGCTCTGGCGAAGGAGATGATTATGGAGGGTAAACTCGGCAAAATATTTCATTTTAATGCAGTATATTATCAGGATTGGCTTGTTGATCCTGAATTTCCATGGGTATGGAGACACGATGCCGGTCTGGCAGGTTCAGGTGCTCATGGTGACATGAATGCGCATACAGTTGACCTTGCACGGTTTCTTGTCGGGGAAATTGATTCAGTATGCGGTGAAGAAAGAGTTTTTATACCGGAACGAAAGATACCCGGCTCGGATAAAACAGGAAAAGTCACTGCCGATGATGCCACTTCTTTTCTGGCTCGCTTTCGCGAAGGGGCATCCGGTAATTTTATTGCCACCCGCTTTGCCTCTGGCAAAAAGAACTTCCTCAGACTTGAAGTTTTTGGAAGTAAAGGGAGTATTACATTCAACCTGGAAAGGATGAATGAACTTGAATACTATTCAAGAGAGGATACTTCAACTGAACAAGGTTTCAGAAATATTATTGTAACTGAAAGTTCTCATCCTTACCTCAACAAATGGTGGCCACCGGGACATATCATTGGCTGGGAACATACTTTTATACATGAAATAGGAGATTTTCTCCTTGCAATTGCAAATGATGAAAAGATCTCACCTGATTTTTTCGATGGGCACCGAAACCAACTCATTTTGGATGCCGTTATGAAGTCAGCAAAAGATAAGCAGTGGGTAACCGTACCAGAGTAAGATGTTCTCAGGAGAGATAAATATCTTATTTAATAATTTTACATTTTGCAGTGCAAAAAAAATTATATAGTTAAACGCACAGCTATTATTCCTAAATAAACAATTCAAACATGAAAACAATTAAAGGACCTGCGATTTTTCTTGCACAATTTCTAAGAGACTATGCTCCCTACGATACACTTGATGGTATTTGCGTGTGGGTGGCTTCACTCGGTTACAAAGGTGTTCAGATACCCGCATGGGAAAAACGCGCGATTGACATAGACACCGCAGCAGAAAGTAAAACATACTGCGACGAACTTAAAGGCAGATTAATTGAGAAAGGCATTGAAGTCGTCGAACTTGGTGGTTATGTTCAGGGGCAGACACTTGCCATGCATCCGGCGTATCTGGAAATGTTTTCAGGTTTTTACCCTAAAGGTATGAATGAAAAACAAATAACCGGGTGGGCAAGTGAAGAGCTTGCAAAAGTTGTTAAAGCCTCAGTCAATTTTGGTTTAAAAAACATCTCAACCTTATCGGGAGGCTTTGCCTGGCATACCCTGTACCCATGGCCTCAAAGGCCCGATGGGCTTATAGATGAAGCATTTGATGAGCTGTCAAAAAGATGGAAACCTGTATTGGATCTTGCACATCAGAACGGCATCACATTCGGTTATGAGCTTCATCCCGGGTCTGATCTGTTTGATGGGGCTACATATGAGCTATTCCTTGAGAAAACAGGAAACCATCCTTCTGCCTGTATTACCTATGATCCAAGCCACTTCCTGCTTCAGCAGCTTGACTACCTCCAGTTCATTGAATTATTTGCCGATAGGATCACTGGTTTTCATGTGAAGGATGCCGAGTTTAATCCTACAGGCAAGGCAGGAGTCTACGGTGGTTACCTTCCATGGGTAGAAAGGCCAGGAAGATTCAGGTCATTGGGCGACGGACAGGTAGATTTCAAAAGGGTATTCTCACTGCTAACTCAATATGGTTTTGATGGTTGGGCCATACTGGAATGGGAGTGCTGTATAAAAAGCCCTGAGCAGGGTGCTGCTGAAGGCGCTCCGTTCATTAAGGAGCATATTATTCAGGCAACAGAAGTCGCCTTTGATGATTTTGTTGGCCAGAAGACAGACAGAGACAGAAACAGAAGGATCCTTGGAATCTAATGAACCGGCTCTTGAGGTATATTTATCCGATAATTAAGGATTAGAAAAAATGAAGGGAAATATAATTAAAAAAATAAGCATAACCAGAATAATAAGAACTATGTTGGTGTTATCCATTCTCACTTCTACCAACAGCTTTTATTCTTTCAGTCAGATACCCCTAATTGGTAAAGGTATTAACCTCGATTTCGGGATCACCCAGGTAAACAAGGTCGGTTATGACCCAGGATTTTACGAGGTATTTAAACATGCAGGGTTTACCAGTGTCAGATTCTTTGTAAAGCTTGGCCAGGACCCGGTCTATTATAAAGAGGCCATCGATGATGCTTTGAATTTGGGACTTACAGTAGTCATTAGCGGTTGGGCAGGTGAGGTTAGTGGCAAAAAAGCCCTTGTTGATTTTTGGAGAGAATATGCATGGTATTATCGAATGTATCCCGAAGAACTGGTATTCGAATTGTTAAATGAGCCCCAGCTTGTAGGACATAAGAGAGGAGAAGAGGCCAGGGTTATGAGTTGGTTGGGAGCTTGTATTGTTGCAATCAGGGAAACCAACCCTTCACGTTTAATATTGGTAGGCGGCCCTTCATTTAATCAGGTAGAATTCCTTACCGGATATGTAACTCCTGAGTATCTGGATTATCGGTTACCTGATGGTACTGGTTTTCTGGAAGATCAATATCTGGCTGGGAAGTTTCATACTTATGATCCGATGCAATGGACTCATATCAGGGATGATGGGACAAGTTTAAATGAAATAAGCCCTGACTGGAAGAAATTAATAACCAATACTTTGGATGAAGCTCAACAATGGTCGAAAAAATATAATAAACCTGTTATACTTACTGAATGGGGTACCAGACTTACAAACCGGCTGGAAGATATAGAAGAATATGTCCAATTTATTGTTGATGAATCTGCTAAACGAAACATCGAATGGATTTATTATTGTGGTGTTTTCAGCAACGCATGGGCATTTGCCCTCTATAATTCGGAGTGGGGTTGGAAAGATACAGAAAGTATTGTAAGAATTCTGACAGAGGTTAAACCTACGCTGATTGTTCCAACGAATCAAATAGTAAATCCTGACTTCACTTTGGATGTTGCCGATTGGATGTCAACAGAATCTGTAGTAATTGGGACAGCTGACCATGAAGGGGTTAATGGCTCGCGCGCCATCAGGTGCCACGTACGTTATCCCAGACCAGTTGCTTCTCTATACCAACAACTGGATGATGAGTGGAGGTTTCCGAATAGAGGGTACCTTATACAGCTCAGGGAAGGGAATACATATACAATTTCGTTTTACGCGAAGATAGATTTCAATACAACTACATTAAGAGTTCAATTGGGTCACGCCCCGGAAAACGACCCTGTGGTGTGGACCTCTGAGCCAGTTCAAATCTCGGAAAATTTGAAGAAATATGAGTTGACCTATGTTCATAACTCACAGTCGATAAAAAATGTTCGTTTTTCAATCTTATTTGATGATTTCGATTACCAGGTAATTCTTGACAGGATCAAAATGCGAAGTAGACGGGATTAATAGAACTATAAAATACTTTTTTCATATGATTGCAACCAATATGCTTTTTATTATTAGTTTAGCAATATAATAATGGCAATAAATGAAAAAATTAGCAATAGGCAGTATTAGCCAGAGCACAGTATTCTGAAATAAACATCTGATTAGAACAGGAAAGGAGCCTCTTGTACAGAAATGCCTATTTTATAAATTAAATTCTATTAAATATGAATTTTAAATATTATCGTATATCACAAAAAAAAGGATTTGCAATTTTGTCCGTATATATTGCAGGATTGAGCTCATGTACGGAAGAGGCTGAGCAGATTACTTTTGTGACCCCCCCAAATATCGTAATGATCGCTATTGACGATATGAATGACTGGATTGGTTCATGGGGAGGCCAGGCAATTACTCCGAATATTGATAAACTTGCGAAGGAAGGCAGAATGTTCAGGAATTCATTTTGCATTGCACCGGTTTGTAATCCTTCCAGGGCCAGTCTTATGACGGGGCAGCGACCTGAAACAACCGGTCTGTACGAAAATATAGGCAATTTCCGCGATAATCCCGGAGGTATGGAAAGAATTACCATACCACAATATCTGCGCAATTATGGTTACGAAGCGGTAGCTGCAGGGAAAATATTCCACAACCCGCGGGGTGCAGGTGAAGAACCATTAGAAAGGTCGGATGATATTTCCTGGGATTACCAGTGGAGGGGAGGTTTGGGTACACCCGGCCATCATCTCTTCTTAAATGAAGAAGGATATGCAAAATGGCTTGACGGAGCCAACCTGGATGGTGTTGATTCATATTTAAGAAGATTTGGTGTATGGGGACCAATACCCCACTCAAAAGAAGAATGTGGAGACTGGCAAATTGCTGATTTTGGAGTACAGTACCTTGAAAAAGAACATGAAAAACCATTTTTCCTTGCTTTGGGTATATTCAGGCCACATTCACCCCAAATTGCACCCCGGAAATATTTTGACATGTATCCTCCTGACCAGATAGATATGCCATTTATACCCCACGACGAAATGGATGATATACCCGAAATAGCGCAAACAAACTGGTCAACCCCTTTCGTAAACCTTGTGATGGAGAAGGGTGAATGGAAAAATGCCGTACAGGGATATCTTGCCAGTATGTCATTTGCAGATGATTGCGTGGGACACTTTATGAATGCACTGGACAATAGTAAATACAGAGACAATACTATTGTAATCTTCTGGTCAGATCATGGATTTCAGCTGGCCCATAAGCAGCGCTGGGAAAAACATACCTTGTGGAGACAGGCCACCCGCTCTCCTATGATAATCCGTCTTCCGGAGGGGATGATGGAGCCGGGGGTTACTCTAGCTCCGGTTTCACTTCTTGATATATATCCTACTATAGTAGATTTACTCGGAAATGAGCAACCTGATTACCTTGAAGGACACAGTCTTGTCCCTCTGTTAGAAAACCCTGATTATCCCCGAAAGGAACCTGCAGTTGTAACATATCGACCTGGTAATCATTCCGTTTTATTTCAAAACTGGAATTATATAAGGTACAGAGATGGTTCGGAAGAATTATATGATCATGACTCCGATCCTGGTGAATTTAGTAATCTTGCACTTGATCCGGCTTACGGAGCCGTTTTGGAAAAGTTAGGTGAATGGGTACCTGCCAGTACTAATCATTCCCCATAGTAAGCACCCCGGAATTCGTGTTATATTTATTTTATGCAATTTACTTGGTTAATTGGCCGAAAATAACGTTATTTGTATATAGCGTTCACCAGGTTTACCCATCAAGTTGGTTCATATATCACACCCGCGTCATTAATTCCCAATCGAATACACTTCGCAGGATACGAGCATAAAGCTATTATTGCTAAATAAACAATTCCCCCTTAGAATAATGATATGATAAATAGAAAAATGAAAATGGAGCATATGGTATTTTTTTTATTCCGAAGCTATCAAACTGGTGCAGGAAAATCAATCGGTTTTGTTATGGCCCTTATTGCCATAATGATCACTCTCAATATCAAATCATCATTTGCCCAGAGTTTGGATGACTGGTTTTACAATCCTTTTAACAGCAACAGTGCAATCCGCCGCCCCATAGGTACGGGGGCCGTATATGCCGGTGATGACCATCCGGCTACCAAAACCTGGCTACAGCATGATGGTATGAAATTTAATTACGAACATCCCTACGGTGCACCATATGTTGCAGTTGATGATACCGATCCGGTTAAAACTGTCACATTCGCCCCCAGCCAGATAACAAGAGATCATGGTTCACTTCCGGTAGATGTTCGCGTGCCTTCAGGCAGATTTCCTGTTAATAATGAACCCGTCAACCATTATCCGGATGGAGCCGTTGCAATTTATGACAGGACAACCGGATTAATTCATGATTTTTTTAATTACCGGTATAATGATGGTGCCCCTCTTGCCACCATCAATAGGGCTCATGACATAAAAGGTCTGGGGCATGGAACAGTTCTTGGGGAAAGAGTCGGGGTTACAGCTACCGGGGTCTCTATCATGTGGGGTGCACTTCAGCCATGGTCGCTTGAAAAACCCGATCATGCTATTGGTCATGCCTTACAGATTCTTTTACCCCGCCATTCCAGGAGAGGGGCTCATCAACCACAATTGATAAGCAAAGAAATTCAATGGCCTGCAACCACAGGTGATGGCTCTGCCGGTCATCCGAATGAGAATCTTGGTTATATTCCATATGGAGGTCTAATGGCTATACCCCCTGTAGAAAAAGGAGGCCCTGATTTAAATAAGCTGGGATTGAGTCCACCCGGCCTTCGACTTGCAGAAGCATTACGTGACTATGGAGCATATGTTGTAGATGGTGGTCAGATGCCAATTATAAGAACCACCGCAAACTTTTCACCATCCCTGCATGATCAGCTCCATCACACTAAAACTGATGATCTTAAAAAGATTTACCGTGAAATGCGCCTTGTTAAAAATTCTGTTATCGGCGCAACTGCACGAATGAGAGATAATCCCGATAGGGGACAGGAGGGTTTTATTGGCACTCCCACCTGGCCGGCAGGTGGTGGTGAACCATTGGCCCCTAACACCGGAATGGATGCTGGAAATTAGTATATTGTGAAGAATGAACCAATAGATATTTAGTTTAATTCAAAATACTCTCTTTTCTTAGTTGGTAGTGCATTTTCAGCGAATTTTGTATGTGAAGATTTCCAATAATAATGAACAATTATAACAAGAAAAAATGCCCGAAATGAATTCAATCAGAACTCTTTTACTATTAATGGTCCTGAACCCGCTGGTCGTTTATTCGCAATTCGATCTTAACGACTGGTATTATAATCCTTTCAATAAGAACAGCGCCCAGCACCGGCCTGTGGGAACCGGTGCCGAATACGCGGGCCCTGATCACCCTGTTACCCAAGCCTGGGTTGAATTTGTTCCAGCCAACAATGGCCTGCCTGGTGGTCCTGCCCGGGGAACAATTAACCAGACTTTCAATTACGGACATTTTTTAACTAAGAGCGATCCTGAAAACAATCCTGCTATATCTATTATACGCAGAAATTGCGATGGCAGTCCTGGAACACCTCCCGGACCATGGCAAGGGCCTCAGCCACTTATCCTATATCCTCCTGCCGGATGGCCTCCTGCTGAAAATAACAATATTCGCTGCGCAGACAGGGCTTGCACCATTTATGATCCTGAAACCTTCACCGGTTACAATTTTTTCAGGTACAACAGTACTCCCTCGCCCCAGGCTGAAATTCTCTGGACCTATGATTTTAAAGGGCTTGGTCACGGCACGGTACTGAATGAGCGGATTGGCAGCAGCGCTTTTGGCGGTGTAGCGCTTTTCGGCGCGTTACGTGTTGAGATATTAACTACTCCGGGTGCTCCTATCAACCATGTACTTCAGCTGGTACTTCCAAGACGTGCAGACCAGGCTGCTCAACTGATAAGCCGGTCTTTGCAATGGCCTGCCGTTACAATTGACGGCTCTGCAACAACTAATCCAAATGATAATACCGGTCCGATACCCTATGGAGCATTAATGGCTATACCCCCGGTTGAAAAAGGAGGACCTGACCCTGATGACCTTGATCTTTCGGAAGTAGGCAGACGTTTGTATGATGCAATGGTAACCCGCGGAATGATCGTGATCGATGGCGGGGCTAATGTAGTGACCCGATGTACCGGGCCTTTGCCGGGTGACCTTTTTGTACAGGCAAGAACAGATTACCGGAAGTTGATTCATCATTTGCGGCTAGTAAAAAACGCCGTTATTGGTGCAGATGCAGAATATGTTATCGGACAGGGTTTTACAGGTTCTCTGGGTACACCCACATGGCCTGCAGGCGGCGGTGAACCGCTTGGGCCAAATGTAGGACTGACTGATGATCCGACCTTAGCAGAAGGTGTAATGGTATCTGCTGATAAGATAAAAGTTTATCCGAATCCCACGAAGGAAAGCATTACCATTGAGGTTGAACAAATAACTGATCAAATGCGTGTGGAAGTCTTTAATTCCCTGGGCCAGACTGTGAAAATTATCAGACTGACAGAACTTGAAACAACCTTTAACCTGCCCGGCGCCAATGAAATATATTTTATAAGGGTAACATCCGAAAAACACAGGGAGAATTTCCGGGTAATTAAATTGTAAAAACCCTATATTTATGGTCGATCAGAAAAATACAGATTATGCGGGTTTTCTCCCGCTGTTTATTTTTAAGTTTTTCCTTTTGTTTGTAAACCCATCAGAGGTCAAATCTACAGATGAAATTAATAGTTCGATTCAATCAGAAGCTCTTGCCCAACATTTTTTAACTACCATATCAGGCGATACTGTCAGTGATCATTCCGGACGGCCCATTGAATTCAGTCCTTTCTCTCTTGAGTGGACAAATAGTGAAGAATCCAGGCTTAATTTGTCGTTTTTACTTGAACCTCCTGCCGGCAGGTATGGATTTTTAAGGGTAGAGAACGGGAATTTTGTAAAACCCTCGGGTGAGAGGTTGAAGATCTGGGGTATTAACCTTTCTTCCAGGGCCTGTTTTCCTGAGAAGGAAGATGCTGCCGGGTACGCTGCTTTCCTTGCCCGATTTGGTGTGAACATGGTGAGGATTCATCACTTTGAAAACACCTGGAACCAGGAAGGCACAGTTATTAATCTTGGTCTGAACAATACGCGTGAGTTACATCCTGATCAACTTGACAAACTTGACTATTTTGTAGCTGAGCTGATAAAGGCTGGCATATATATAAACTTTAACCTTAATACCTCCCGAAGGTTTATGGAAGGTGACGGTATTGCTGAATATGAGATCCTGGGAACTGCCAAAGGTGCTAACCTGTTTTATGATCGGCTTATTTACCTGCAGAAGGAGTTTTCAAAACAGCTTCTCACCCACGTTAACCCTTATACCGGAAATGCCTATATCAATGAACCGGGACTGGCAATAGTGGAAATAGTAAATGAGAATTCATTGATTGAAGCATGGTTTAGCGG
>SLKJ01000006.1 GCA_007134675.1 Bacteroidales bacterium | reverse complement strand
CTGGCTTCAATATTGAATTTAATCTCTTTTGACATTTTATTATAATTTTTATTTGGTTTAATAATTAAATTGAAAAATTACTTTTCGATAAGTAAGATATCATCCTCGCGCATGATCAGGTAATCCTTACCCTCAAATTTAATCTCAGTTCCTGCAT
Source organism: Bacteroidales bacterium (assembly GCA_007134675.1). Taxonomy (GTDB): domain Bacteria; phylum Bacteroidota; class Bacteroidia; order Bacteroidales; family PUMT01; genus PXAP01. The sequence goes on along the minus strand of SLKJ01000006.1, from coordinate 63,711 downwards.
ACTTTCCATAAAGTACGACATCACCCACTTTAACGGTAAGTGGTTCATCCTTTTTTCCTTCGCCAACGGCTACTATAGTTCCTTTTTGTGGTTTTTCCTGTGCAGATTCAGGTATTATTATCCCGCTAGTTGTTGTAACTTCTGCTTCATGGGGCTCGACAAGCACTCTGTCTTTCAATGGTATCAGCTTAATATCAGCCATTTTTTCAAATTTTATGGGTTAAACATAATTAATAAATTTTGCTTCCTTTGAACATAATTTATGCCAAAAGACAAAGATGGCTATATATGGACAATTAGGGGGTTAAAAATGGCATACTTACCGGTAAGATGACAGTTAATTAACAAGTACCAGACAGACAATACAGGTCATAAACCCTTCATTTAATTATCATTGCAAAATATTCTCCGGTTTTGTCAGAAAAAAAAGGAGTGTCAGCATTAAATGACATACTGACACTCCTTTTGTAGTTCGATCTGGTAATTTTTCCTAAACAGTCATATAAGTAAAGAAAAAAAAGTGTTAATCTCCATCTTCATCATCCTCCGGTGAAGCTTCAATGTCAGAGGGCAAGTCCGGGATTGATGTCGGGAATGAAGGCAAAGCTGAAGGATCGATTGTCTCCTCTATCTGGTCTTCCAATATGGAACGCTCTGCTTCAATCTCTCCACGGGGAATAGTTGCAGTGGCCAATATGCTGAGGAAAACAAGACTTCCTGCAAGAGTCCATGTTGCCTTCTCAAGAAAATCAGCAGTTTTTCTGACACCCATTACCTGATTGGAGGCAGAAAAGTTGGCTGCCAATCCGCCCCCCTTGGAATTCTGCACCAGCACAATTAAAACCAACAGCACTGCTGCAATAAAGATCAAGACTGAAAATAATGTAAACATATCTTTTAATTATAATTTTATAACAAATAAAAAATTCATTGATTGATAAAACGTTTGATCTCATCAATCTGATCTGCAAAGTAACTATATTTTTCAGGATATTTCAAACATAATTTTTCATAAGCATAAATAGCCTTCCTGTAGTGCTTCTGCTGAACATAGATCCTGGCAAGTGTTTCAGTGAAAAACTCCTCGTTTTCACCGGAACTTCTTTCTGACATATCCTTTGGGGGATTATCATCATCAAGAGGAGAACGGGGTTCAATACGAGGCTTATCCTTTAAAAACCTGTCAATCAGGTCCACACTATGTTCATCATGATCTTCCCCTCTTCCAGTTGCCTGATCAGCATGACCTGAATAAGGCTGAAACACATCAAGCCACTGGAAAAAGGAATGTGCTTCTCCTTTATGGTTTTCAAGAGGTCTCAGGTTTTTTTTTTCATCTCCGTCTGGGTCATCCGGATCCTGCTCCTCCTGATCAGTTCCATGTGAAGCAGCAGACTTGTCAAGTTCAAGAAGCTCAGCATCAGATTTATCATCTGATATATTTTCATTCTGCACCGTCCCTCTATCAGAATCATCCTCTGTGCCACTGAAAGTTTCAGTTTTGTCATCAATATGCAACACGTCAGATCCGGTATCATCAGATGCAGATTCCTCCGTATTCCATGTCACTCCTTTAAAATCAGGCTTAATCTCAGCAATCTCCCCCTGGACCTTTCCGGCAGGTTCCTCTTCTGGCTGGAAAGGAGCATTCGGCTGTCCTTTTGGTTTTTTCTGATCATAATGATCACTTGCTGTTTCCGTATCGGTCTCATTCCTGCTTTTCAGTTCTTCAATTTCCCTGAGCACCTTGTCGGCAAGACTTTCTTCCTGATTGGCTGCCTTTTCATCATTATCTCTGTCTGTACCTGCTTTGACATCAGGATCAACGGATGTATCTGATTCAAAAGGTTTATCTGATTCAACGCTTATATCAGGTCCGACTGTATTATCTTTTTCATTTTCGGTGTCTTGTTTATCCTCAACTGCACCTGCACTGTCCCGGGGTTTTACGGAGACTCCAACAGTATCTGGGACTGACATTTCGGGATTGACTGTAAACTGATGCTGATGTATAAGGTTGAAAAGTATATGCCTGTTTCCTATATGGGCGGCCGAGAATTTCAACTGATTACTGAACCTCATATCACGAAGATTGTTCAGATTCTTCACAAGCAATATATGTGCTGTATGAAAATAGGGGTACTCATGCAGAACATCCTTTATCTTATCAAGGCTTTCTGCGTCAAGTGATTCAGGGTCATCAAGGTATTTTACAAATTTATCCCTGTTCATAATCAAAAATTTTTGTCTACCCCGTAAATTAATTCATTACCAGTTAACAAAGGCACGATTAAAAATATCTTCTGCAATCTGGTCGATGATCTTCTTTACAAGATCTGCCTCAACAGTTTCCAGGCCAAGTCTTGCGTCATAATCCTCATGCCTTGAAATGGTTGTTTCAAAATCCAATTCGGGATCAGCCGTATTGGTATATGATACTCTCACGCTTATTGTAAGCCTCTCAAGACTTGCCTGTTCATCAGCCCTCACAGCAACAGGTTGTGTGCGGTACTGTTCTATCACCCCCTCAAAATCGGCATCGCCGGGTTCATTAACAAGCCTAAGCCTGGTGCGTGACTGAAACATATCCTTCAAAGCATCTGTAAGATCCTGACTAAGCGAAGGATAGATAACGGCAGCACGGTTATCAAAGTACTGTACAGAAACTGTTTCAAGTTGCGGCGGTATTGATGCACCAGTAAATGAATAGTTCATAGTACAACCCTGAACAAAAAACAAAGCAGTTGTTAACAGGCATAATAATCCTCTCATCTCTCAATCAATATTGTACTGTTTGATCTTCCTGTAGAGTGTACGTTCAGAAATGCCAAGTTCACTGGCTGCCATCTTTCTTCTGCCACCATATTTTTCCAGGGCCTTCCTGATAAGTTCCATCTCCTTGTCTTGTAACGATAATGATTCCTCAATTATTTCCTCAGTATCCTCAATATGGGAGGAATTATCTCTTTTAAGGTCAGGTAGTCTCGATGCTACCTTATCATATGCAGCTTCGTCACTGGAGTAGAGTTTATCCATCAGGTGATCACTTTCAATATTTATGTCATGCGGACTCTTCTCAATGATTTCATGAACAAGTTTTTTCAAGTCGGTTATGTCGCTTTTCATATCGAAGAGTATCTTGTAAAGGATCTCCCTCTCTGAAGCAAAGGATTTATCAAAGGCGGAATTTATAAGAGCCGGCAGTTTTTCTTCAGAGTAGTCAGGCAGGTATTTTCTGAGCACACCGGCATCTATTTCCCTGTTTTTTTCTATTATGGATATCTGTTCAGTAATATTCTTCAATTGTCTTATATTACCGGGCCAGCTATATTGAATAAGCATCTGCCTGGCCTCTTCATCAAGAATTATCTCCGGCATACGATAACGTTCGGCAAAATCCATTGAAAACTTCCTGAACAATATCAGTATATCCTCTTTCCTGTCACGCAAGGGTGGAATATAGACAGGAACTGTATTGAGACGGTAATAAAGGTCTTCCCTGAATTTACCTTTTCCAAGCAGCTTAATTATATCCACATTTGTTGCAGCAATTATCCTCACATTTGTCTTCAGAACTTTCGAAGAGCCCACCTTCAGGAACTCTCCGGTTTCCAATACCCTAAGTAAGCGTACCTGAGTGGAGAGAGGAAGTTCGGAGACCTCATCAAGAAATATTGAGCCATTATCGGCAACTTCAAAATATCCGCTTCTCTTTTCATGCGCCCCTGTAAATGAACCTTTTTCATGTCCGAAAAGCTCAGAGTCTATAGTACCTTCGGGAATGGCACCGCAATTCACGGCAATATATGGACCGTGCTTCCTTGCACTGTATTGATGTATTATCTGTGGAAAAACCTCTTTACCAGCACCGCTTTCTCCTAAAATAAGAACCGAAAGATCTGTAGGTGCAACCCTGTATGCCACCTCAATTGCCCGGTTTAATACAGGCGAATTCCCGATAATACCAAATCTTCTTTTTATTGACTGAATATCCATCTTTTACAACTTCTAATAACCGCCTTCATGTCAAAATAGCACAATTTCTGTCTTACTACCTCTAATCTTTTATCAAATACATGACAAATATACATGAATTTTGCAACTCATTTATATTTCTAAAGAACATAGAGGTCTGCATGCAAAATCGACGAAGTCAATTTTTTTCTGCGTAAATTTACCTTATTACCCTTACAATGATTTTTTCGGCAATATTGAGGGCTGTTGTAAGGGTGTGCAAATCATCAAAAAGTTCTCCCGTTGCCCCTGAGTGGTGACTTCGGCCAACAGGCTTCATTATGTAATCCTCGTCTGAATCATAAGGCGCTACAAGAGTTTTGTATACAAGTGCCGGCTGTGCGGAGCTTCTGTATTCCATATCGCCCGGAAACTTATCATTGGTCCAGTAAGCGTTCCAGTCCCATGACTGGTTGACCTCAAAAAAGATATAGAAAGGCATATCCACCGGATTATCAGTTTTTGTGTTAAGAACAAAACTTCGGGTGGGTGTTGCTCCGGTATAGGCATCCGGAACAGGGTTTGAGGGAGATGGAAGGTATAGTCCGTCCTCAGCCTGAATACCCCGCTGATGCCCCCAGTAAGGGAGTGCTGCCGGCCTTCTGATTGCTCCGGGCATCCACTTGCCGGTTGAGGCATCTCCATGGCCGAAAACACCTTTGGCAATTGATTCGGCAACGTAGAGTGTCTGTATATAATTGCCAAGTGTATCTTCAATCCAGAGAGCCATTAAAGGGAAATAGTGGGATCTGCCCTTGCGGAATTCTATTTCCAGCGAAAGTCCCTCCCCCTCAACATTAGTTTCGAAGTATAGTGGAGGTTCTTCCTCAAAATGCACAGGAGGAAACATAAAACAGGATGGAATAATAAGGAAGACTAAAAATATAATAGGGTAAATTACCCTCCCGGGGTGCTGATTTATCTTTTTTGTACCTTTTCTCATTATTGGTGTTATTAGTTTTACAGAAAAGCCAATACTGAAGTTTTTGATTATAAGCCCTTATTAAAATTCCACAATTATACCAACCGTAGGCAGTAGGGTTCCCTGGCCATCACTTTGTATCACCTGCATCAGATAGCGACTCTGATCAGAAGGATCAACCAGGGGTAGACCAGATTCATCCCTTTGGGGACTCAGCCTGTCAGGCTCATCGGACTTAAAGTTATATACATTCTGGATGTCAAGGTAAAGAAGAAGCGACCAGTTATTAAGGAAATACTGCTTGTCTATTCTGATATCAAGCTGGTGAAAAGCCCCGAGCCTCCTCAAGTTAAACCTTCGCAAATCGGGATAAGGCATATTCTGTGCATCCCAGGCAGCAACCAGGCTTGACTTTTCAAAATCAAAAGGAGTATAGGGGGCTCCTCCCACAAATCTCCATTTAAAGCCTACATCCCAGTTTCGAGGCAAACTTCGCTGTGCCGTAATATTGAAAATGTGTCTGTTGTCCCATGCCGTCGGGATATATTCCCCGTCAAGGTTCCTGAACTCACTGCGGACCAGGGTATAGGACATCACAATATTGAAATCATAAAAATTGCGGCTACGGGCAAGCAGCTCCATTCCGTATGATCTTCCTTCAGATGTTGAGGTCACCTCTTCATCACCGAAAACCCCAAAATCTGCCCCCTTGCTGGCGATCGGAATTGAATCAACTACACTGAAGGGATAATTACTGTAATTCTTTAAAAAGCCCTCAACAGAAATGCTTGACTGTTCGTCCGGTCTGAATTCAAAACCTGAAACAAGATGATCTGCAGAAATATAAGTCAGGCGGTTTTCCCTGTTTACCAGAACGTCGTCATTATTTCTGAACCCCATAGTGGTATAGGCAGGAAGCTGAAAGAACCTTCCTGTATTGAAATTCCACGACAGATCAGGAGAAATACCCCAGGAAGCAGAAAAGCGGGGAGAAAGCTGGTCAAGAAGGTTTGACATTCCGGAAGAATAACTGTTTGCATCTGCCCGCAAACCAAAAGATAGAACCAACCTGTCGTTGAACAAATTCCTGCTGATCTGCCCGAAAAGATTCCATTTGAACAGGTCAAGGAAAGAGTCATAGTCCAGAAGCTGGGGCTGACCTCCGATAAATAATGTATTGAATGTTGAGTTGGTATATTTTGCATACTCAAAACCCAGTCCGGTTGTAATCTTGGTATTTGAAAACCTTCTACTTGTATTTTCAAAACGGAATTTGTTTTCAATTTCTGCTGATTCATAATCGATGGTCCTGATATCTTCAGTGTCGTTATTGCGATATTTAAAAGCGCTGTTGTTAAGGTAGTTGCGACTCAGGACCCAGGTATCATAACTGTTTTCCCTGAAACGTTTGTAAACAGCACCGATAGCATAATTCCATTGTTCATTTACAGGCAGGAAATCAAGAATATATTGCTGCTCCTCAGTTTCATTGGCATTGAGGTTCAGCCGGAACTGGTCTATTGCACCCAGTCCTACAATCGAAAATTCCCTCTTCTCATCAATCCGGGTCCGGCTTTTAAACTGAAAGTCATTATATGTTGGCAGAAATGGCAGACCTATCACATCGAAAAGAAATTGCAGGTAAGATCGTCTGGCCGAGAAAATAAAGGTGGTATTGGGAGTCATCGGGCCATCAAGGGTAAGCGCAAGATCAGAGGCACCCAATGATCCCCTGAACTGCAGCTGTTCGGGATTACCGTCAACCTGTCTCATATCCAGAACCGAGCTGAGGCCATTACCACGGTTTGCCGGGAATGCGCCCGAATAGAATTCCACCTCCCTTAAAAAATCTACGTTGATAATCCCCACAGGTCCCCCACTGGCCCCCTGAGTGGCAAAGTGATTAAGGTTGGGAATCTCAACTTCATCAAGGTAAAACCGGTTCTCGCTGGGTCCGCCTCCCCTTACAATAAGATCGTTACGAAACGCAGGAGTAGAGGCTACACCGGGAAAGGATTGCAGAACCCTGGATATATCGCGGTTGCCTCCCGGACTCTTTTCTATTTCTGCTACACCGATTCTCCTCATCGATACCGGGCTTTCTTCACGCATCCTGAAAGGAGAAGCTCTTACCACAACCTCATCAATATCAACAGTTGTCTCTTCCATCGGAACCTCCAGGTAAAGGGTCCTGGCATTGGTCACCATCAGCTGTCCAGAAATATAAGTCCTGAAACCAATAGCAGAAACCCTTATCTCGACCATGCCAGGCTTAATGCCGGTAAAGCTGAAATTACCGTCAAAATCGCTGCTCGCTCCAATTGAGGTGTTCCAAATTACTATATTCGCAAAAGGTACAGGCTCATTATTTGAGGCATTGAAAACCCTGCCCCTGATAACACCGTTATTTTCGGTTTGTGCAATTGAAAAAAAACCCGCTGATAAAATCAGAGCTGTTATTAATGTGATTTTTGCAGTCATTTGTTCAGCATTTTTATACATTCGCTAAACATCAGGAGATCGATTTTGTTCACGTCATTCCAACCCACGAAAATAAAGACTTTTAGAACTATAGAAAACTATTATGGCCCCCATAGTTTTCAAGCCTGCTGAGGATCTCTCTCTTTTCATCTGAAAAATCTACCGACGGAAGGGACTTTTCAATAAGAGTGATCCGTTCAAGCAGTCCGCGCAAAAACAACCGGTGTTTTTCAGTGAAAGGATTAAACGGCCTGTGTCTTATTCCCTGGCTTATATCGGAAATCTGTTTCGCAGGAGAAAGAGCAGAGGTGGCAAAGAAAGAATCCATGAACCTTTTCCAAATATACTCCACTCCCTGATTGTTGATATGAATCATATCATCGCCATAATACCTGTAATCCCTTAATTCATCCATTACTATCTCATAAGCCGGAAAATATGAAACATTACCAAATACCTCCGTCAACTTTGCTATTGCCAGCATCAGGGTTGATTTACTTATCTGGTTGCCGGTTGCACCATCTTTCCAGTGCCTTACCGGACTCAGGGAAAAGACCAGGTGCAATCCGGGGTTGAATTTCTGCAAACCATCAATAAGGATTTTATATGAATCAACTATATCATCAACTTCCAGCAGTTCATTTCTGAACCTGTCTTGCGGAAGCTTATGGTTATTAGAGACAACCGCCCCCGATTCTTTAAGCTTATATACCCTTGCCGTCCCGAATGTAATAAAAAGAAATGCAGCATTCTCAAGGAGGCGGGAAGCCCTTTCTATACTATTATTGATCTTTTGAAGGCAGATATCCCGGTCGGGATGAGAAAAGCTTGAATGATGATAAAAACTGTACCAGAGATCATTTCCGTAAAGCAGGTCCTCTTCAGTGAATAATCTTTTTTCTTTAAGTATAACAATCGAATTTTTTATCGATTCCGGATTATAAAGTACACCAAACGGATTTACCTCTGCAGGAAATTTCAGATCCTTCAAGCGTACGCCAATATTTTCTGTAAAGCATGACCCCATCCACAGCGAGCTGGTATCATAATCCAGCTTGCGGCGGCTCTCGGGAACATTAACAATTGTGCGGAACAAATCCATTTTTAGAATACAAATTCTCCTGATTACAGTTGTTGCGTATATATACCAGATGTGACCTTCATCTTGTCTGTGTATATTTTTTCATCTAAATTTGTATCTGCCTTACCAGTGTAAAAATACGCATTTATATACTAACTTCAGCTTTTTGAAAATATGCAGGAAGGAATAAATATAAAGACCACCAGTCACAACGGATTGTATGACATAACAGAACAGGTTAGTTCTATTGTATCCAAAAGCCGTGTAAGTACGGGTGTAGTTTCAGTGTATGTACAGGGTGCGACTGCTGCGATAATGATTCAGGAAAACTGGGACAATTCGGTACAGAATGATGTTATCAGCCTGCTCAACAAACTTATTCCCCACGGAGTCTGGGAACATGATGCACAGGACAATAATGGCGACTCACATTTAAAGGCCGGTATTGTCGGCCCTTCTGAAACAATACCAATAATTAATGGTAAGCTCGGGTTGTCAACATGGCAGAATATTTTCCTGTGCGAATTTGATGGTCCCCGCTCCAGCCGGAAGATATCAGTGACGGTTATGAGAGCTTAAAAAATTGCCGGTCAGACAAAATCGCAACATTCCAAAAATTCAGGCGATACGGGTGACAGGGTGAGGAGAGGTAAAACTATCCCTTCAGAAACTCAATATTTCGTTTGATAAGTTTGTAGCCTGCCCTTTTAACGGCAGACCTGGCGAAATGACGGTTAAATAAGCTTCTTTTCATACCATTCCAATCCGCTGAGGTCATCTCAAGTATTTCAGGATCTGCATTAAACAGCGGTTCATTATGTGGTATCGCTTTTTTGTTGTGGGGACAAACGTCCTGACATATGTCGCAGCCAAAAACTCTGTTTTGCAGTTTATCCCGCATTTCTGCCGGCAACTGATCCCTGTATTCAACCGTCAGGTAAGAGATGCATCGACGGGAATCAAGCTGTCGCGGTGCCGTGATGGCACCGGTTGGACAGGAGTCAATACAGAGACTGCAATTGCCGCACAGATCCCCTGAAGGGGCATCGGTAGCCAGTTCTATATCAACTATAAGCTCACCAATAAAAAAGAAAGAGCCTGCACCTTTTACAAGAAGGTTTGTATTTTTTCCTATCCAGCCGGTCCCCGACCGGGCGGCCCAGGCCCGCTCCATCACAGGGGCAGAGTCGACAAAAGCCCTGCCGTTAATTTCTCCAATTGAGGCATTCATAAATGCCAGGAGTTTTTTGAGTTTATCCTTTAGTACAAAATGATAATCGGTCCCATAGGAATATTTAGACAAAACAGGAGCTTCAGGATCTTTTTGAATCTCCCGCGGATAGTAGTTATGCAATACTGTAATTACACTTTTTGCCCCCTCAACCAGTCTGCTGGGGTCAACCCTTTTATCAAAATTGTTCTCCAGATAAATCATCTTCCCATGCATACCTGATTTCAGCCATGCCTCAAGTCTTTTTGCCTCGTCATCAAGAAACCCGGCTGCAGAGATCCCGCAACCGGAAAAACCCAGATCCAGGGCCCTGGCTTTGATCAGGTCAGAATACTTACTTTGATAACCGGGCATTAAACTAATGATTTATATGCAGGATAGCAGCAAAAGTATGTATTAAATCATTTCTATTATATAAATGTGCTAATTTTGTAATGATAAATCAGGATAATCATGCGAATTATTTCACTGGTAATTACTATAGTGTGCCTGATCGGAGCTCCTTTACTGGGCATATATTTTTCAGGAGAACCTGTGAAAGAGCACCTTTTTTTTCCTCCCATGACCACCTCTGTGACAATAGCTCATGAATCCTTCTCATGGACTGCATTCTTTCTTTTTCTGTTCCTGATCATCCTGACCATTTCCCCGTTTTTGATCAAAATAAAATCATCAAAAGAAATCACCCGGAGAAAGAGTGAAGAAAGTCATGGATTTCCATTTTGGGGATGGTCAGGACTTTTGATAATGGTTACAGGCTGGGTCCTGGCATGGACCCGTTTTCCCTGGTTCAGCAATATACAGACACACACCTTCACAATCCCCTGGATCGGATACATAATCCTGGTAAATGCCCTCACTTTAAAACGAAGCGGCCGGTCGCTGATTTCCCATGAACCATTTTATTTAGCCTGTCTGTTCTTTTTCAGCGCTATATTCTGGTGGTACTTCGAGTTCCTTAACCAGTTCGTTCAGAACTGGTATTATGTTAATGTGGAAGCTCTTAATCGTTTAGAGTTCTTTCTGTATGCAACCCTTCCGTTTGCCACTGTGCTTCCGGCAGTGATCAGCACCTTTCGGTTTCTTAAGACTTTTCGGGGACTGAGCAGGGGACTGGATCATTTTGTAAGCATCCCTGTATCCCGTCCGCGTTTTATGGCAGTATCTGCCGCAGTGGTTGCCGTTGCAGCCCTTTCTCTGACAAGCATATTTCCTGATTATCTTTTTCCGATGCTGTGGCTGGCTCCCACTCTAATTTTTGCAGCAGCAATGGTTGTTGCCGGTGTCCCGACATTTCTGAATGATATTCCAAAAGGAAACTGGAAAAAATTATTCCTACTGGCCCTTTCAGCAGTGGTTTGCGGGTTTTTCTGGGAGATGTGGAATTATTTCAGCTATACCCGGTGGGAATACTCAATCCCTTTTGTCCACCGGTTCCTGATTTTTGAAATGCCCCTGCTTGGTTATGCGGGGTATCTTCCATTCGGCATCCAATGCGGATTAATTGCATGGTTTGTTAAAAATATGCTCAATAAACCTGCCGGGGCAAATCAGGTCATCAATTCATCAGCTTATTTTCTTACTTTTTCTTATATTTCAGCAAATTTATGATTATGATGCAATATTCCTGTTTATCTGATCAGGTTCTGATGTCAGCTCCCTTTCGTCAGGGCATGATATGTTCAACAAGTTTTTTTCATGCTGTTTCCAATTACCTCCGCATAATCTTCATATGCGTTTTATTTTTACCTGACATGGTTTTGTGCGGAAATACACACAGCCATGATAATTTTTTTGCAGATGACGGTAACAGCGGTATCTTACCTTCAGAAACAAGACCAGAATCTGATAATATTTACAGAAACGGAGGGGAATCCGGGTGGAAAGCCAATCCTTCTGTAATCAAAGAGATGGAAGAAAGAAGGCCTGTATTTATGTGGCATGAGAATGAGGTTCCGGAATATGAACTTCCTGATCCTCTGGAAAGATCAGACGGCACCATTATCAGCTCTGTTGAAAACTGGAAGTTACACCGACCCGGTATTCTTGAGATTTTCCGCAAGGATATGTATGGACGCCGGCCCGGCTTGCCCGATGAACTTACCTTTAATCTTGTCCGTGAGGACATTTCGGCAATGGATGGAGCCGCCACCCTTCGGATTATAGAAATACACAGTGCCCATGAGGGCCGGGACCATATATTCGAACTGATTATTTTTCTGCCCAATCAATTCGAAGAACCCGTTCCTGTATTTCTGCTCATGAATAACCGTAGTCCCGATAACACAGATCCGACCAGACAGGAGAAATCAGGGTTCTGGCCAGCCGAAGAGGTTATCGAACGCGGTTATGGAATTGCTGCGATTCAGAATCAGGACCTGGCACCGGATGACCATGAAAAGTACCGAGAAGGCATAATCAGGCTCTTTGAAGGCGATGCAGCTATGGGAAAACGTCCGCCTGACGCATGGAAAGGTATCGCAGCATGGGGATGGGGAGCCAGCCGCGCAATGGATTATTTTGAGACCGATAACCGTATTGACTGTTCCAGAGTTGCCATACTTGGACACTCCCGTGGAGGCAAGGCTTCACTTTGGGCCGGTGCTGAAGATAAACGGTTTGCCCTGGTGATATCCAATAATTCGGGCTGTGGTGGTGCAGCCCTCAGCAAGCGACGCTATGGCGAAACTGTTGAAAATGTGAATTGGTACACCCACTGGTTCGCAGATAATTTTAAGCGATTCAACAACCGGGAGGACAAACTTCATTTCGATCAGCATATGCTCCTGGCACTTATAGCTCCCCGTGCGCTATACATTGCCAGTGCCGACATGGATCTCTGGGCTGATCCCCGGGGTGAATTCCTGGCTCTGGCCAACGCTTCGCCTGTATTCGGACTTTGGAGCCATCCTCCAATAGACCCTGAGGATATGCCTCCACTTGACGAACCCCTTTTTTCCGGGCCACTTGGTTACCATATCCGCTCGGGCGGGCATAACCTGACACGGGTGGACTGGCACTATTTCATGGACTTTGCCGACAGGATCTGGAGATAGAGCCACCCAAATGATCTTTAGTTGCTCAAATAAAGGCAAATGATAATATTAGATTGGAAATAAATGTTTTCTTAAAAAATGTCTACGGTAAATCTCCGTACCATGAATGATTTATTGAAATTATATAATTAATCCGCAGATTTTAATTAAACCAGACAATGAAACAGCTTAGTTTAACTATCTTATTGATTGCCGCTTCATTTTTCAACAACACAACAATAATCAAAGCGCAGGAAGAGAGCCGTTACCTTTCGGCCGAGGTGCTCTGGGAAATGAAGCGATTGGGTTCGCCGGTCATATCGCCCGACGGCCACTGGGTCGTGGCACCCATAACACGATATACGGTTGATGACGATAAAAGTCATACCGACCTTTGGCTGTTTGCAACGGACGGCTCGGTTGAAAGGCAACTGACAATGTCCGGTTTTGCGGACGGACAACCTGTGTTCAGCCCGGATGGATCACAACTGGCATTTGTAAGCAGGCGCGATAGTGACGATTCACCGCAGATATACCTTCTTCCCATAAAAGAACCCGGTGAAGCAACAAGGCTCACGGAAATACCAACTGGCGTAAGCGCACCCAAATGGGCGGACAGTTATATTTATTTCATTACCAGGGTATGGCCCGGCAAAAGCTGGGAAGAAATGTCAGAACGTATCAAAAAGAACCGTGACTCCCATATGTCTGCACTCACATGGAACGCACTGCCATATGCGCACTGGGATTCATGGATTGATGAGGAGCGCCAGGCTCATCTCTACAGGGTCCCGTCCGCCGGAGGAGATGTTGAGCCTGTTACCCTCCCCACAGGATGGGAACTGCCACGCTCAAGCCAGGGGGCATCGAGTTACGATGTAGCCCCCGACAATTCATGGGTTGCCTTTATGGCAGACAGCAAAAGGGATGGTGTCGATCCGGAGATCGACATATTTCTGGTAAGGCCTGGAAGCAGTGAGGCGGTCAATATCACAGAGGCAAATGAAGCGACCGATTTAAATCCCCGCTTCAGCCCCGACAGCCGGTATCTTGCATTCAACCAGCAGAGGATCAAAGGATTCTATGCTGATAAAAGGAGGCTGATAATTCATAACCTGAATAACAGAAGACAGAGGGAGGTAGCCGGTGACTGGGACAGGTCGGCTGACGGACTGGTATGGATGCCTGATGGTTTAGGATTTTACGGAGCCATTGACGATGCAGGAACCAGAAGGATATATCAAATTGATATTGCCACAGGATCTCCCCGTCCTGTTACAAGCGAGACAGACTATTCCGGACTTTCTGTATCAGATAACGGAACACTGGTTGCAATTAACCAGAGTTTCCTTTACCCGCCAAGACTGGTTATTGTCGATCCCCGTAAGGGAGAAAAAAGGAGAATTGATACCTTTAACGATAAAATTTTTGATAACGTCCAACTGGGAACATATGAATCGGTAACCTACCCGGGAGCCGGAGACCAGGATATACAGATGTGGGTACACTACCCGCCGGGATTTGATAAAACCAGAAAATACCCCCTGTACCTGCTTATTCATGGTGGACCGCACAGCGGAATAACCGACGGATTCCATTTCCGCTGGAACGCACAGACATTTGCCTCGTGGGGTTATGTCACAGCATGGCATAACTTTCATGGTTCATCAGGATTCGGGCAGGATTTTACAGATGCAATAAACCCTGACTGGATAACTAAACCCTATACAGATACAAAGAAGGCAGCAGAGTGGTTTGCAGATCAACCCTGGATCGACGAGACCCGGATGATAGCAGGAGGTGGAAGTTACGGTGGTTACCTTTCGAGCATTCTGCTTGGCAGGGAACACCCGTTCAATGCTTTGGTAATCCATGCTCCGGTATATAATTTTTACAGCCAGATGGCAAGTGACTTTGCGGTCCATACCACCAGATTCGGAGATTACTGGGAAGACCCGTCAATTTACAGGGAGCTGTCACCTCATTACTACGCCGGGAATTTTGACACCCCTTCCCTTATAATACACGGCCAGCTTGATTACAGGGTGCCTGTGGGACAGGCGTTCGAGCTTTTCAGGACTCTTCAGCACCGGGGGGTGGAATCAAGGCTTATATACTACCCCGATGAGAACCACTGGATACTGAAACCCAACAACTCCATCTACTGGTACTCGCAGGTGAGGAAGTGGCTGGAAAAACATGCTGCCCCTGGAGGAAAATAGCCTTTATATCCGATTTCATATCTCCTTAATGCCAGTATTTTCTGAGTGCTGACTATCTGAATATTATCTGCCCGATAATTTTCTATTATTCTAGTTCTTCATTCCTGTACCCTCCACCGGCAGAAATGTGTGGCTTAAAATATTTTCAGCCTTTCCTGATGTAACATATTTGTAACAATAGTGTAACATCTTTGTAAAATTTTAAGGATATCATTGCATTGAAATTAATAATCAAAAACGACAAAACATGAAATCAACTTTGATATTTAAAACGCTAGGCTTCTTAGCGTATTCGGGAATTATTATCCTTGCTGCAAGTTGCGGCGGAGGAGTATCCGAAGAGAGATCGGCAGAAAGAGAAACCTCTGATGCCTCACGTATCGACCTGCTCGGAGCCGGGGCATCTTTTCCGGCACCACTGGTTACCGCCATGGCAGACGAATACCGTGATGAAACAAACAACCGTGTTACTGTGAATTACCAGTCCATCGGATCAGGCGGAGGAATACGCCAGTTTGTGGAACAAACAATAATGTTCGGTATGACCGAAGCGTTCCTTTCCGATGAAGTGATGGCAGACGTTGAAAAGCAGACAGAGGGAAGGGCATTCAACATACCCATTACTCTTGCAGATGTGGTTCCAACCTATAATCTCCCGGGTATCGGCAAAGGCCTGGTCCTGAACGGAGAAGTTCTGGTAGATATATTCCTGGGCAGGATAACACGATGGAATGATCCTAAAATAGCTGCACTTAACAGCGGAAAAAATTTACCCTCGCTGCCGGTTACGGTTGTTCACCGCTCTGACGGTTCAGGAACCACAAACGTTTTCACAAGTTATCTCACAAGAGTTTCGGATGAATGGAGAACCAGAATAGGTTTCGGCACCAGCGTGAACTGGCCGACAGGAATTGGAGGCAACGGAAACGAGGGCGTGGCAGGAGCAGTAATAAACACTCCGGGTGCCATAGGTTACAACAGTTTGTCCTATGCACTTCTCAATGATATGTCGTTTGCCTATGTTGAAAATTCATCAGGAAATATAATTGAACCCAGCTACGCCGCCACAACTGCAGCTGCCAATATTGACCTTCCCGAAGATACCAGGGTTCTGTTCACAAATACACCCGCTCCCGATGGTTATCCAATTGCCGGTTTTGCGTGGATGCTTGTCTATGAAAACCTCGACAAGAACAATGCAATAAACAGCCGCAGGCAAGCCGAAGAACTGGTTCAATTTATTATCTGGAGCATTACAGATGGCCAGGAGCTTTCAGAAGGACTGGGCTATGCCAGATTGCCGGAGGCTGCCATACAAAGGAGCTTTGATATGATAAAGCAGATAAAATGGAGAGGTGATCCGGTTGGTCAGGAAATGCTGAAAAAAGCCGGCCTCATTTAAAAAACATGATATAACCCGGAGGGATGGATGAGATAACCGGTCATCCATCCTTTTATTAATTACAACACTGACTACTATATCTTTAAGATGCAAGAGAATCAGACAGCCAACCCGGAACTGAAAAGGCCTCTTTCAATAATTTACAGGTGGCTTGGAGACAGGATATTTCTGACAGTAACGGTAGCATTGGGCTCAAGCATTATATTGCTTGCATTATCAATGGCCTTTGTCCTATATTCGGAAAGCAGCACCACCTGGCAAGAGTTCGGTATTATAGGCTTCCTCAGGGGAACAACATGGGATGCGGGATTACATCTTAAATTCGGAGCTCTGCCTTTTCTGTTCGGCACTTTGATAACCAGCCTTGTTTCTCTGGCTATAGCATTTTTCCCGGCAGTGGCCATTGCAATTTTCATGGCCGAATATTCCCCGAGATGGCTTTCAGGCATCATCGAAAACCTCGTGCAGATGATAGCAGCCATCCCCAGCGTTGTGATAGGAATATGGGGGATATTCGTGTTTGCGCCATGGATGAGGGAGACTTTTTATCTGCCCGTTTTTACGTGGACAGCAGATCATTATCCGTCACTTTTGCCTGTTTTGGGAAACCCGATAGGTTACGGGATAACCACTGCAACCATTATTCTTGCATTGATGATAATTCCTTATATAACAGCCCTGACCAATGATGCCATTCGCCAGGTGCCCAAAGAACAGCGTGAAGCGGCATGGGCTTTGGGAGCCACAAGATGGGAAGTAATACGCATGGCTGTACTCCCCTATGCAAGAGGCGGCATAATGGCCGGGGCTATGCTTTCTCTTGGCCGTGCAGTCGGAGAAACAATGGCTGTGGCAATGCTAATTGGCAATAAAAACACATTACCATTCTCGATT
The DNA here is from genome assembly GCA_007134675.1 of Bacteroidales bacterium. GTDB lineage: Bacteria > Bacteroidota > Bacteroidia > Bacteroidales > PUMT01 > PXAP01. The sequence continues at coordinate 46,429 of SLKJ01000006.1, read as the reverse complement.
ATAGGACCTGCCTCAACCATGCCTTCGGTTATCATAAATGAATTCCGGGAAGCAGTTGAAAACCTGCATCTTTCAAGCCTCATGGCAATAGCGCTGTCCCTGTTTGTTATATCTCTTATAGTTAACCTTATTGCAGCCTACATTACGCGTAAACTTTCCATAACCGGAGGACAACTTGTATGAGACGTGTTTATGATCAAAAGTCCCTGAGACAGCGAACCATTTGGGACCACTTTATTTTGGGGCTTCTGATGATCAGTACATTGGTCGTCATGGTACCGTTGCTTATAATTGTCGGGTATGTGATAATCAATGGTGCCGGAGCTTTAAACTGGGACCTGTTCACCCAGGAACTGGGTTCACCTGCCCGTGCAATGCAAGGCAGGCCAACTGGCCTGGTACACACCATACTGGGCACGGCTGTGGTTGACCTGCTGGCAATTCTGATTGCCGCCCCACTGGGACTTGGTGCCGGGATTATGCTTTCCGAATACCCTGATCACAAACTTAACCCTGTGTTAAGGATACTGAATGATACACTTAACGGGATGCCTGCAGTATTGAAAGGGTTGCTGGCATTTTCCCTGGTCGTGAAACCGATGGGGACATTTTCAGGTTTGGCGGGAGGGGTTGCACTAGCCTTTGTAATGATCCCCATCATTGCAAGATCTACCGAAAGCGCCCTTATGAACATTCCTTGGACCATTCGTGAAGCAGCACTGGCAATTGGCCTGCCCCGCTGGCGTGTGATACTTTCCACTGTTATGCCTGCTGCACGAACCGGACTGGTAACAGGGTTTCTCATTGGATTTGCACGCGCTGCCGGTGAGGCTGCCCCGCTTATGTTTACTTCTTTTGGAAGCAACTATCTGCCAAATCACTGGTCAAATATGATACTGGGGCCCGTTGACACCCTGCCTCAAAGACTCTACAGCCTGGCCATCAGTCCCTACAAGGAGTGGCATGAAATGGGCTGGGCCGCAGGCATTATATTGCTTACATTTGTAATGATATTATTTATAGCTGCACGATTTTTAACCAGACAAAAAATAAAAACCTGAATATCAAGCAACTGATTACTAAACTGATTTGTACGCATGAAGTTATTGGTAAAAAATAAAAACAGGCAAGAAAGAATGCTGTCACAAGAAGAAATTGTAAAAACGGATGGGCCTTCGAACGGGTCACCCCTTGTCCGCATGGAATCCAAAGACCTGACTGTTAAATACGGGCAGGTAACCGGTGTGAAAAACATTTCATTACCTATTTACAACGAAAGTGTCACTGCACTTATCGGGCCCTCAGGATGTGGTAAGACAACTTTTTTAAGGGCGTTGAACAGAATGCACGATCTGACAAGAAGTGCAGTTATAACCGGAGAAGTTCTTCTGGATGGCTACAATATCTACGGTCCTAAAGTAAATCCGGTTACGATCAGAAGGAAAATAGGAATGGTTTTCCAGAAACCCACCCCTTTTCCTACAATGTCTATTTTCAATAATGTAGTTGCCGGTCTTAAGCTTGTGGGAATCAACAACAGGAAACTTCTCAATGAAGTTTGCGAAAAGGCCCTGCGCCAGGCAGCATTGTTTGAGGAGGTAAAAGACCGCCTCACCGATCCGGGTGGCAGCCTGTCCGGCGGCCAGCAGCAAAGGCTTTCCATTGCAAGGGCACTTGCCATTGAACCTGAAGTGATACTGATGGATGAGCCCACCAGTTCCCTTGATCCACAGTCATCTTCAAAGATCGAGGACCTGATACATGAATTGAAAAAAAATTATGCAATTGTCATAGTAACACACAACATGCAACAAGCGGGAAGGGTGAGCGACAATACCGGTTTCTTCTACCTTGGAGAACTGGTGGAGTTCGGGGAAACGGGAAAAATTTTCACAAACCCGGTAAACAAGAGAACTGAAGAGTACCTGACAGGAAAATTCGGTTAATATTAATTTTTAATAATACATGACCATCAAAAAAAACAATGCCATTCAACTCATCCAGGATGATGTGGAAAGGATGTCGGAACTGATACTGCAGCAACTTCGGGAACTGGACAATTTCCTTAGTGCTCCTGAACTGGAAATCGAAACTGGTAAAATTGAAGAATTCAGTAAAACGGAAAAGGAAATAGATAACCTCGAAATTAAGATAAGCGATGAATTTATCAATATTATCAGTCTGCACAAGCCTGTGGCGTCTGATCTCAGAAAAATCATTGCATGCTACAGGTTATCAATAAATCTGGAGCGCATAGGCGACATATCCCTTAAAATCTTAAGAATACTCTCTGAAATGAAGCCGCAATCCATTATAAATGTGTATATGGATGAAATATCCAATATGTTTACAATTACAAATCATATGGTGGAAAAATCAGTTTTATCCTTTTTAAACAGTGACATTGAATATGCAATATGGACATTAAAAAATGATGATATTGTGGATAAGATCAATAAAAAAATGATAAAAAAAATATTAAAAAAGAATACAAAAAATTTCCAGGGCCCACAAACAATCAGTACTTTTATTAACATAAAAACCATAGTTTCAAACATTGAAAGAATAGCTGATCATTCTACAAATATTGCCGAATCATCAATATACTATTTAAAAGGGGAGGACGTTCGTCATTCAGATATCCGGACAATTAAAGGACTGGAAGACAACCCTTCAGACCAGAGTGACTAATAATATGGCGATAAGGATCCTGGTTATCGACGACGAAGAAGATCTTTGTGAAATTCTTCAATTCAACCTTGAAGGCGAGGGGTTTGAGGTTGAAGTTGCATATTCGGCAGAGGAAGCCCTTAAAAAGAACATCAAATCATATCAGCTTATCCTGCTTGATGTGATGATGGGTAAAATATCCGGATTCAAGCTGGCGAAAATGATAAGACAGGAGATGAGGCTTACTGTTCCTATTCTCTTTATAACCGCAAAAGACGGTGAAGAAAATACCTTAACGGGTTTCAGCCTTGGAGCAGATGACTACATTGCCAAACCCTTCTCAGTAAAAGAGCTTATTGCAAGGGTAAAGGCGGTGATCCAGCGGGCTGGCATAAGATCGGTGCATTTTGAGAAAAAAATAAGATTAAAGGAATTGGAACTGGACCTGGAGCGTAAAAGATTAACCGTTGACAACAAAAGGGTGGATCTTACCAAAAAGGAATTTGAGATACTTCATTTACTGATGGACAAAAATGAAAGGATATATTCAAGGGAGGAAATACTTGATCGTGTTTGGAAATATGAGGTTGTTGTAAACCTCCGGACTGTTGATGTGCATATAACAAGACTCAGGAAAAAACTGGGCGAATACGGGAAAATGATTTGCAGCAGACCAGGTTACGGTTATTATATGGAGATTCAGTAACCTTCTGAAATGGATCGGGCCGTATTCTGCAGATGATATTTACTTTTACTTTGCATAAGAATAGCCTCATTAATTCATAAATATTCTTATAATATTGACATTCAGCACACCGCCATCTTTGCGATAAAAACCATGACCGGCTCCAAAGCTGAAAGGATCAGTGGTGTTTTTTAGTTTATGAATTAACCAGGTAAGATGGATTAATTTAAAATGCAAACCTATGTACAGAAAAAAGCTCTTCCTCTATTTCTTTATGGTTTTTGCAGCTTTTACCATTGCAATAACTTTGCTTCAGTTTAACAGGGAAAAAAAATTCAAAACAGAAAAGCTAAACAGCAATCTGGATAATTATAATGAGCTATTAAACAATTTTATCAGACAGAACCTCATTTACGAAAATGATAAATACTTTCTGCTGGACTCGATTCACCAAATCATAGGCAGGGAAAATTTGAGGATCACCATAATAGATCTCAAAGGCGAAATCCTGTATGACAGCGATGTGGAAAAACATCACCAGATGGAAAATCACTTGGACCGGCCGGAAATAAAAAACGGCATCTATGATGAGTACGGCACAGATATCCGTAAATCTGCAACAACAGGCTCTCCCTACTACTACTATGCAAAACAATATGAAAACTATTTTGTGCGCACTGCGATTGACTATGATTTGGATATCATATCGTTCCTGCAAGCCGAAAAAATGTTCCTGATAGCAATTATTGCACTGTTTTTCCTGATATCACTTCTACTGGTATATATTTCAGGAAAATTCGGTAAAACACTTTCAAAATTGAAGGATTTTGCGCTTAAGGCTGCAAGAGATGAACAAATTGATCCCGGTATTGAATTCCCCAATAATGAGCTGGGAACAATAAGCAAACAGATAGTAAGCATATATGACAATCTGAAAAGTACAAGGGATGCCATAAATATGGAAAAGGAAAAGCTTATAAGACATCTGTACATTTCAAGGGAAGGGATTGCCATATTTTCGGCACGGAAGACGAAAATACTGTCAAACAGCCTCTTTATTCAAAATATCAATTTCATTTCAGACAAGCCTGCCCTTAATCCGGAACAGGTGTTCATTATAGCGGAATTCAGTGAGGCAAACTCTTTTATTGACAAAAACCTGGCTGAAGATGTTGCATTTCTTCAAACTGAGCTGCCCGCAAAATCTTTCTCCATACATAAAAGAGGTAAATATTTTTCCGTGCATGTGATTATTTTTTCCGACAAAACCTTTGAAATTTCGGTAAATGATATTACATCCGCAGAGCAGGAGAAAAACATAAAACAACAGCTTACCAGCAATATTGCACATGAATTAAGGACACCCGTAAGCTCAATTACCGGCTACCTTGAAACCCTTACAAATACGAAAGACATGGATACAAACAAACAGACATATTTTATTGAAAAAGCTTTCAGGCAGGCAGTAAGATTGTCTGAACTCATATCCGACATTTCGGTGCTAAACAGGATTGAAGAGGGAGCTGTAACAATTGACAACGAGAATATCAAAATAAATAAAATTGTAAAGGAGATAACGGAAAACCTTGAGTCAAAACTGAAGGAAAAGGTTATTTCGACAGATATCAATATCAGCGACCAGATTACCGTTAAAGGAAATTACTCGCTTATATATTCCATTTTTCAGAACCTTTTTGAAAACACCATAATCCATGCCGGTAATAACATTTCCGTCAGCCTCAAATGCTATTTTGAAGATGAGAATTACTATTATTTTTCATATTACGACACCGGCTCCGGTATCCCCGAAGACCACATAGGAAGGGTATTTGAACGTTTCTACAGGGTAGATAAGGGGCGCAGCAGAAAGTCGGGAGGGACCGGACTCGGACTGGCGATAATCAAAAACGCTGTTTTGTTTCATCAGGGCGATATATCGGTCAAAAACCGAGATGAAGGCGGATTGGAATTCTTCTTTTCCCTGAGAAAAAACCCGGCTTAACCCCATACTATACTCCGGTTTTTTGGAAATAACTTCATATTATACCCGGGTCATCTTTTTAAAAGGAAGCTATTCATGTTGAAATCTTTTTTCTCTGAATTCTGATAGCATTGAAGATGGCAGCAAGGGCAACGCCCATGTCGGCAAACACCGCTTCCCACATGCCGGCCAGGCCCATAGCCCCGAGCCCCAGAAACAGTGCCTTGACAATAAATACCATCCAGATATTCTGCCACACTATTCGGCTGGTCTCCCGCGCCACCTGAACTGCCTCTGCTATCTTTGAGGGCTGATCGGTCTGAATAACCACGTCGGCAGTCTCTATTGCCAGATCACTGCCCATTGCTCCCATAGCTATGCCAGTATCAGCCTCAGCTAAGGAGGGCGCATCGTTTATTCCGTCACCGGCAAAGGCTACAATTCCTTTTGCACGATCAACATACTGTTTTACAATAGCCGCTTTCTCCTCCGGAAGGAGATCCCCCCGGGCATGATCAATTCCAAGATCTGAAGCCACTGCTTTTGTTATACTATCCTTATCGCCAGATAGCATAACAACTTCCCTGACTCCCAGCCTGTGCAGTTTTTCTACTGCGGCCCTGCTATTCTCATGTATTTCATCCGCCAGCACAAAATATCCGGCATACTTATTATCTATGGCAGTATGGATTATTGTAAAAGGGATATTTATGGTTTCAGCAGGAATTTCAATTCCCGACCTTTCCATCAGCTTATTGCTACCTGACATAACAAGCCTGCCATTTACCCTTCCCTCCATTCCCATGGCCGGAATCTCATTTACCTTCTCAATTTCCGGTATTTTTTCCGGTATCCCTGCATATCCGGTTATAGCCCTTGCAACCGGATGGGTTGAACGGCTTTCCAGGGCAGCAGTGAGATACAAAAGCTCCTCAACCCTGATCCCGACAGGCCTGATATCTGTGACTGAAAAACTCCCTTTTGTCAGTGTGCCTGTCTTATCTATCAGTATTGAGTGAAGGTTTCTGAGCCTGTCAAGATAATCGGCTCCCTTGAAAAGAATACCGTTTTTAGAAGCTGCACCTATTCCTCCGAAATAACCAAGGGGAATAGAGACATAGAGTGCACATGGACAGGCTATAACAAGAAAAACGAATGCACGGTAAACCCAGTCTGAAAACAGATAACTTTCCACGATAAGTGCCGGGATAAAAGTGATCATCAGGGCCATGGACATAACCACAGGTGTGTAATACCTGGCAAATCTTCGCATGAACCTTTCGGTGGGAGCTTTCCTGAGATTGGCTTCCTCAACCATCTTCAGTATCCGTGAAAGAGAGCTGTCGCTGTAGGCCCGGGTTACCTGCATTTCAGACACACCTTCGATATTAATGGAGCCGGCAAGTACCGTTTCTCCTTTATATACTCCTTTGGGCCGGCTTTCACCGGTAATGGCAGCAGTATTAACCGTGGCACTCTCTGAAATCAGCTTTCCGTCCAGGGGAAATTTCTCCCCGGGTTTTACCATAATAAGGTCGCCGATCGCAACATCTTCAGGATTGACATTGATCCACTCACCTTTTCTCCTCAAAGCAGCAGTCGCCGGACGCAGGTCCAGAAGAGCCCTGATATTTCCCCTTGCCCGGTCTACAGCATCCTTCTGCAATAATTCACCAATCTCATAGAAAAGCATCACGGCGACTGCCTCTGCATACTCACCTATGGCAAATGCCCCGATGGTGGCCACAGACATAAGGAAGAACTCATTGGCAAAATCCAGTTTGAAAAGCTCATCAATGGCTCTTTTCACAACCGGTACGCCGACCGGTACATAGGCGGACAAATACCAGAAAAGCTGAACCTTTTCAGAAAAAAGATCAACCCTTGCAAAGTTAAGAACAAGGCCGGCGACCAGCATGAAAGCACTCAACAGAGCAGGAATATGCTGTTTTTTCAATAACATGGAAATAAATTTAATCTAAATAACATGAAGGTTTAAATTTACAACATAGAATTTATTACATTTGTTTATTACAATAATCAGATTCCTTAATGCCAGAATACGCTCAATACCTTTGCATCTGTTGCTGCTTATACAATACTTCAGGGTGTTGGGAGGCCTCTGTTCAATCCGGATAAAAATTCTCATTTGATATTGTCACACTAAGCCCCTCAGCCAACTGAAGGGCTTTTTAATTTAATATTCCATGAAAAATTCAATTCTAGATCTAATAGGAAATACTCCGGTTATTCGGGTATCCCGACTTGATACCGGGGTATGTAACCTCTTTCTGAAACTTGAAGACAGAAATCCCGGTGGATCAGTTAAGGACAGGATAGCCCTTTCGATGATAAATCAGGCTGAGAAGGAGGGGCTGATCAGTCCTGGCTCAGTACTTGTCGAAGCCACTGCAGGCAACACCGGACTGGGACTGGCACTGGTTGCTGCTGTAAAAGGGTACAGATTACTCCTTGTTATCCCTGATAAAATGAGCAAAGAAAAGATACTTCATCTGCAAGCCATGGGGGCAGAAGTAATAATAACCCGCTCGGATGTCAACAAAGGGCACCCGGAATATTACCAGGATATGGCAGAACAAATTGCCTCAGAAACAAGGAATTCATATTATGTCAACCAGTTTGGAAACCAAGCAAATCCCCTGGCACATGAGAGAACGACAGGACCGGAGATCTTCAGGCAGCTTAAAGGTAATATAGATACAATTGTCTGCGGAATAGGGTCTTCAGGCACTATGACAGGGTTGACCAGATATTTTAAAAAAGTTAAACCCGATGTAGAGATGATAATTGCCGATCCTGCCGGTTCAGTGATCAAGGATTATGCAGACACCGGCAGTTATGGTGATGCCGGATCATGGCTGGTTGAGGGGATTGGCGAGGATTTTATACCTCCCATTGCAGACTTTGCTCTCGTAAGGAAAGCATATACCATAAGTGACACAGAAAGCTTTTCCAAAGCCAGGGAGTTGCTTAGCAAGGAAGGAATACTGGCCGGTTCTTCATCTGGAACCCTCCTGGCTGCGGCATTAAAATATTGCCGGGAACAGTCTGTACCAAAGAATGTTGTCACCTTTGTATGTGATACAGGAAACAAGTACCTTACAAAAATGTTCGACGATTCGTGGCTAAAGGAAAAAGATCTTTTAATTGACGGTATCCCTTCCGGTTAATCTTATTCAATAATATTACTGTAATATGTAAACAGGCTGTCCGGGCAAAAAATAAAAAACCACAAAAAATGAAAGCTATATTAAACCTTAAAATAATAATACCATGCAATTCAAAACGAAGGTAATACATGCAGGGCTCGAGCATGACAAAAGTACCGGAGCTGTAATCACTCCATTATATCTGACTTCAACATACAGACAAGAAGAAGTGGCCGTCCATCAGGGCTTTGAATACAGCAGAACAGGTAACCCCACTCGTAAAGCTCTGGAAGACAGTTTAGCTGCGCTTGAAAACGGCCCTTTCGCCCTTGCCTTTTCATCAGGCATGGCAGCCGAACACGCAGTTCTCTCCACGCTCACTCCCGGCGATCATGTAGTAGCATGCAGTGACATGTACGGGGGAACGTACCGCCTGTTTGAAGATGTATTTAAGCCTCTCGGACTGGAATTCAGTTATGTGGGGTGGGATGCGGCCGAATTTGAGTCTGCGGTCAAGCAGAATACAAAGTTGTTCTGGATCGAATCACCAACAAACCCGTTAATACATCTTATTGATATCAAAGCCGTGTCAGAAATTGCCGGCAGGAACAATATAAGGCTTGTAATTGACAATACCTTTGCAACTCCCTGTTTCCAGCAGCCTTTGCTATTGGGGGCCAGTCTGGTAGTGCACAGTACCACAAAATATATAGGAGGTCACAGTGACCTTATTGGAGGAGCATTGGTGGTAAATGATGAAGAATGGTACGGCAAATTGAAATTTCTACAGAATGCCATAGGGGCCATTCCAGGGGCATTTGACAGCTGGCTTATGCTGAGAGGTATTAAAACACTCGCGATACGCATGAAACAACACGAGGAGAATGCCCTGAAAATATCTGGTTTTCTTGAAAAGCATCCGGCCGTTTCGGAGGTATACTATCCGGGACTGCCAACAAGTCCCTACCACGAACTGGCCCGCAGGCAGATGAACGGGTTCGGAGGGATGGTATCTTTCAAAATGAAAGATGGTAATCTTAAGAGAGCAAATGAATTTTTTAAAAAACTCAAAATCATAACTCTTGCTGAAAGCCTTGGCGGGGTTGAATCTCTTATAAACTACCCGGCTGTTATGACCCATGGCTCCATTCCTGAAAAACAAAGAATGGCAATTGGTATTACAAATGACCTGGTAAGATTATCGGTCGGGATAGAGGATTCTGAAGATCTGATTGAAGAGCTTTCTCTGGCGTTATCATAGTATTTTATCCAATCTATTGTATCAAATGACCTGCCTGAGATCCGGATAAATCCTGTCAGAATTTTTAATCGGCAGTTATCAGGAGGACATGATTTAAAGAAGGCCAAGATCAAGCATTGCCTCTTCTGTCATCATGCTCTTGTCCCACGGCGGATCAAAAGTAAGATTTATAACCAGGTCCCTTACCCCTTCAACCGCCCTGACCTTTTCATTGATTTCGGCCATAAGTTCATCCACCATGGGACAATTGGGAGCAGTAAGAGTCATAACGATCTCAACCTTCCGGTCATCATCTACAATTATCTCGTAAATGAGCCCCAGGTCGTAAATATTGACCGGTATCTCAGGATCATATATATTTTTCAAAACCTTTCCAATCTCACTCTCAAGTTCCAGATAATTATCCTGCTTTTCCATCACTCAGTTGTCTTTTTTAGCTTTTGCCTGATAGGCAATTGCGTATAGTTTCATCTGTTTTATCATTGAAACCAGTCCGTTGGACCTGGTGGGAGAAAGATTCTCTTTCAGACCTATTTTATCAATAAAATAGAGATCATTATTAATTATCTCCTCCGGGTGCCTGTCTGACATGACACGAATCAGCAGGGATATTATACCCTTTGTAATTACTGCATCGCTGTCGGCCTTATAAACAACTTTTCCGTTTTCCATATCAGCCCTGAGCCATACCCTGGACTGGCACCCTTCGATCAGATATTCAGGTGTTTTATATTTATCATCAATGACAGGAAGCGACCTGCTGAGGTCGATAAGATAATTATATTTATCCATCCAGTCGTCGAAAATTTCAAACTCCTCTACTATCTGGTCCTGTATTTCATTGATATGCATATCTTCAGCTGTTTACTGTTTAAACATCTGTATAACTTTTTCAATTGCTTCGCACAGTCGGTCTATCTCTTCACGGGTATTGTAAAAAGCCAGTGAAGCCCTTATGGTTCCGGATATATCAAATCGGTCCATGACAGGCTGGGCACAATGAGTTCCGGTACGGACTGCAATTCCGTACTTATCGATAACCATACCTGCATCATACGGATGGATACCTTCAAGCACAAATGAAAGCACGCTTATTTTTTCTTTTGCGCGTCCGAACATGATCAGTTCTTTAAACTCTGAAAGACGGCGTGTTCCATACTCAAGAAGATCCTTTTCATGTGCAGATATCTCCTCAAGTCCTGTTTCCTTAAGATATTCAACTGCTGCCGCCATACCTATTGCACCCGTATAGTTGGGGGTTCCGGCTTCAAATTTGAACGGAAGCCTGTTAAATGTTGTCTTCTCAAAGGTCACCCGGTCAACCATCTCCCCTCCTGTCTGGTATGGAGGTATCTCTTCCAGGATATCTTCCCTGCCGTAAAGTGCACCTATGCCTGTTGGCCCGTACATCTTATGTCCGGAAAACACATAGAAGTCCGCGCCCAGCTCCTGAACATCCACCCTTCCATGCTGAACGGCCTGTGCGCCGTCAACCAATACAGGCACTGCAAGTCTATGAGCCGATTTTATTATCTCCTTTACCGGATTTACGGTGCCAATCGAATTGGCAACATGGGTAATTGCAACTATGCGCGTTCTGGAAGAAAGCAGCTTTTCATATTCATCCAGAATAAGTTCACCATCATCATTCATGGGAATAACCCGGAGTTTTGCCCCTTTCCTTTTACAAAGCATCTGCCAGGGAACAATATTGGCGTGATGTTCCAAAGCAGAAATCAATATCTCATCTCCCTCACTTACGTATTTTTCTCCAAAGCTGCAGGCTACCAGGTTAATTCCCGACGTAGTACCCGGCGTGAATATTATCTCATGATCATGTTTTGCATTTATAAATGACCTGATGGACTCCCTGGCATTCTCAAAATCACGGGTCGTGATATTACTAAGGTAATGTACTCCCCTGTGGATATTGCTGTTGGTTTCCCTGTAGACCTTATTCATCCGTTCAATGACCTTGAAAGGCTTCTGGGTGGTAGCAGCATTATCAAAGTAAACAAAAGGCTTCTTATTGACCTTTTGCCCGAGTATGGGAAAATCTTTCCTTATTTTATTTATATCGAAATTCAAAATATTTTATCTGTTAATGCAAATATTGCCATCCATAAATAATCCCTACCCGCATTTCATCGCACAATTATTGCAGCGGCTTAGTTCGCCTCGCAGCCGCTTATTCACGAGATCATCTATTCTCTCCTGCAGGGCTTTTACCTTGATATTCTGTATTACCTCATGTGCAAATGCAAACATAAGCATAAGACGTGCCTCACGTTTATCAATCCCCCTTGACCGAAGGTAAAACAGGGCATTATCATCAAGCCGGCCCATGGTTGAACCATGGCTGCATTTCACATCGTCTGCATAAATTTCAAGTTGGGGCCGGGAATACATTTTGGCATCATCAGTGAGCAGAATGTTGTTATTGGACTGGTAAGCGTTGGTTTTCTGTGCATCGCGGCGCACAAGTATCCGTCCGTTGAATGAGCCTGATGCATAATCATCCAGCACTCCCTTGAACAGCTGGTTGCTGAAGCAATTGGGACTGGCATGGTCTATGTGCACAAAATTGTCAATATACTGTCCCTTATCCGACAAATAAAGTCCCATGCTGTGATTCTCCGCATGTTCACCATTCAGGGTAACAAATATGTTGTTCCGGATAAATCCCCCATGCAGCGATATTATGCTTGCAGTCAGATTTGATCCGGCTTCCTGGTGACTGTATGAGTGGGTGATCTGAGAGGAACCATTATGCTCATTCTGTATCCTGGTAAGATTGATCTGAGCACCTTTACCGGTAAACACCTCATTAACTGAATTTGTTAGGAACCTGTGGGCAGAAAGGCTGTGATCACATACCACGATTTTTGCCTCCGCACCATCTTCAGCAATAAAAAGATTCCTGTGCTGTGCCATCAGGTCATTATCGGATATCATGATATTTACTACCTGTATCGGTTTTTCCGATTTAACCCTCTCAGGGACATATATAAATATCCCATCCTGCGCAAAAGCGGTATTCAGAGCCACCAGACCATCATCAGAGGCGCCGGCGTAACGACCGTAATGCTTTTCGACTATTTCTGGATAATCCTTCGCTGCCTGGGCAAGACTTCCGGCAATTATCCCGCCAGGAAGCTTTCTGATCAGCTCACTGCCATTATAATATCTTCCGTTCACGAGTAAAAGTAAATTGGTATCCAGGTCAGGAACATCACAATGAAATATCTCCCGTATATTAAACGTAACCCTTATATCTCCAAAATCTTTTTGAAGATCGTTTTTAAAAACCGATTCAATGTCAGCATAACGGTATTCCTCACTTCCCTTAACGGGGAAACCAAGATCCTCCAGCCTGGCCAGAGCCCCATCCCTATAGTTATTGAGCAATGGAGCCGAGTTAGCAGATATATCCCCTGCCCTGTCGCGATATAAATTCAGGAACTGATCCCTGAGAGACATATTTTTTGTTATTGTACTCATATTTAATTTAATATATTCAATAAGCACACTTATAAATTCAATTCTTCCTGGCGTATCCATTCATACCCCTTCTCCTCCAGCAACAGGGCAAGTTCCTTGCCACCTGACCTGACGATTCGCCCCTTGTAAAGTACATGCACGTAATCAGGAACTATATAATCAAGCAACCTCTGATAATGGGTAATGACAATTATTGCGTTCTCGGATGATCTCAGGTTATTAACCCCCCTGGCCACTACCTTCAGGGCATCTATGTCAAGCCCTGAATCAGTTTCATCCAGGACGGCCAGTTTAGGTTCAAGCATTGCCATCTGGAATATCTCGTTTTTCTTCTTCTCCCCTCCGGAAAAACCCTCATTAACTGATCTGTTCGTCAGAGACGAATCTATCTCCACGAGCTCTTTCTTCTGTCTCATTTTCTTAAGAAACTCGGAAGCGGACAAGGGTTCCTCCCCTCTGTGCTTTCTCATTTCATTAATGGCTGTTTTCATAAAGTTTACCATACTTACGCCGGGAATCTCTATCGGATACTGAAATCCCAGAAAAAGACCCTCCTTGGCACGTTCTTCGGGAGACTTTTCAAGAAGGTCTTCTCCCATATATGAAATAGTGCCCGAATCAACCTCGTAAAGGTCCCTTCCGGCTAAAACTGCAGCAAGGGTACTCTTTCCCGAACCGTTAGGCCCCATAATTGCATGTACTTCCCCTGCATTTACCTCCAGGCTAACCCCCTTAAGTATTTCCCCGCCTTCTATTGAAACTTTTAAATCTTTAATAACTAACATCTTTAAAAAAATTTATGAAATAATACCTTTCATTTAATATCCGTATTGTTTTATACGTTTGTTTGTTAACTGTCGCAAAACCTTTCATAATGTTAATACATTGATTCCCGGATAAAATCAATGTCACCCCACACTTCCCTCCAGACTGATTTGCAGGAGCTTTTGAGCCTCAACTGCAAACTCCATAGGCAGCTTGTTCAGAACCTCTTTAGCATATCCATTGACTATCAAGCTTATAGCGTCTTCGGTGGCAATACCCCGTTGATTACAGTAGAAGATCTGATCCTCACCAATCCTGGAGGTTGTGGCTTCATGTTCAATGATAGCGGACTGGTTGTTGGATTCAATATAGGGGAAAGTGTGTGCGCCGCATTTATCACCAAGAAGAAGAGAGTCGCACTGACTGAAGTTCCTTGCATTTTCAGCACCACGCAACACCTTTACCAGTCCGCGATAACTGTTATTGCTCACTCCCGAACTGATTCCCTTTGATACAATTATGCTTTTACTGTTTTTGCCTATATGTATCATCTTTGTACCGGTATCGGCCTGCTGGCGGTTATTGGTCAGTGCAACAGAATAGAACTCGCCGGTTGTATTATCACCCTTAAGTATACAACTGGGATACTTCCATGTAATAGCCGATCCTGTCTCAACCTGGGTCCATGATATTTTGGAATTATCGCCCTTGCAAATACCCCGTTTAGTTACGAAATTATATATACCTCCCTTGCCCTCCTTATTTCCGGGATACCAGTTCTGAACCGTTGCATATTTGACCTCTGCGCCCTCCATAGCTACTATTTCAACGATAGCGGCATGCAACTGGTTTTCATCCCGCATGGGAGCTGTGCAACCTTCAAGGTAACTTACGTAACTGTTATCCTCTGCAACGATCAGGGTGCGCTCAAACTGACCGGTATTTGCAGCATTTATTCTGAAGTAGGTGGATAATTCCATCGGGCATCGCACACCCTTCGGGATGTAACAAAATGACCCGTCGCTGAAAACAGCAGAGTTCAGCGCTGCATAGTAGTTATCAGTATAAGGTACTACAGAACCCATATACTGTCTGACCAGATCCGGATACTCCCTGACCGCCTCACTGAAAGAACAGAAAATTATACCAAGTTCAGCCAGCGTCTCTTTAAAGGTTGTTTTTACCGAAACACTGTCCATCACTGCATCAACGGCAACACCGGCGAGATGTTTCTGCTCCTCCAGAGGGATTCCCAATTTATTGAAAGTCTCAAGCAGCTCAGGATCAACCTCATCAAGGCTGCTCAGCCTGGCCTTCTGTTTCGGTGCAGAATAATATACCAGCTCCTGGTAGTCTATCGGAGGTATATCAAGATGAGCCCAACCTGGCATTTTCATCGTAAGCCAGTGGCGATAAGCCTTGAGACGGAACTGAAGCATGAATTCCGGTTCATTCTTTTTTTCCGATATCAACCTTATCACATCTTCATTAAGGCCCTTTCCAATGGAATCATGTTCAATATCAGTATAAAACCCATACTTATATTCACCGGTGGTTACCTCATTCAATATTTGGTCCTGTTCCTTTTGCATATTATTCAAAAAAACTTGTTCATATTTTTGATCGGGTTTAATAACTTTGTTCTTCCTTATTAACCCATGCCAGCCAGTTGTATTGGCAAAGCTCCTGTACCAGGCTGGAATTAATCTAAATAAGAGCAAAGTTAGCAAAAATACTAACAAATTTAGCCGGTATTTGTTAAATCACATACACATTAAAGTGTACCAAAAAAGAAATTATTTAATCCACTCCAATCAATATGAAAGAGAAAAAAACCACAATAGAGGAACTGGGTGAGTTTGGCCTTATAAGACACCTGACCGAAGATATCCGGCTGAAAAATCAGAGTACCCTGAAAGGAATTGGCGATGATGCAGCTGTACTCGACTATGGCGAGAAGCTGGTTGTTATTACAAGTGATATCTTTATGGAGGGAATCCATTTCAACCTTATCTACTCCCCAATGAAACATCTCGGCTACAAGGCTGTTGTTGCAAACATGTCGGACCTGTACGCTATGAATGCCGTTCCCAGGCAAATAATTGTATCCCTGGCCTTCTCATCAAAACTCACTCTACAGAAAGTTGAAAATCTTTATTCCGGAATAAAACTTGCATGTGAGAACTATAACGTCGACCTGGTCGGTGGCGATACTTCCACTTCGATGACAGGCGTGGCATTAAGCATAACTGCTGTGGGAGAGGGAGAAAGAGAAAAAATAGTCTACAGAAACGGGGCTAAAAAGAACGATCTGATCTGTGTTTCGGGAGATCTCGGAGCTGCCTATCTGGGGCTGCAGCTTCTTGAAAGAGAAAAAAAGATTTTCCTTGGAAATCCTGATATTCAGCCAGCACTGGAGGGTTATGATTACCTGCTTCAAAGGCAACTGAAACCTGAACCAAGGGCAGATATTATTTCTTACTTCAGGGAATACAATGTATCTCCGTCCGCCATGATAGACATTTCGGACGGACTTTCATCGGATATCCTTCATATTTGCGAGGAATCCAATAAAGGATGTAAAATTTTTGCTGAGCATATACCCATAGATCATCAAACTGAAAAGCTATCTGCAGAATTTAACATTACACCTCTTGTAGCAGCGTTAAACGGGGGCGAGGACTATGAATTGCTGTTTACTTTATCTCCCGGGGAATTTGTTAAGGTAAAGAATAATAAAAAAATCAGGACAATCGGACATATAACAGAGAGGGAAGACGGTTGCAGCCTGGTAACTCATGACGGCACATTTATACCACTGACAGCCCAGGGATGGAATGCCTATGGCAGCCAGGAATAATTATAAGTGTCAGAAATCGTCTTCATCAGTTGCGCCATTATCCGGATCATACCCTTTAATTATTCCCCTTGAAGAGCCCCGGACAAAATCAACAATATTGTCCCTCTCCTCTCCCTGACTGAACAGATCTAAAATTTTCTCAAGAGCCTGGGTAGTATTCAGTCCTTTCTGATAAAGTACCTGTAAAATATCCCGGATAGTATAGATGGACTCGGTCGAAAAGTTCCTGCGGCGCAGCCCGATAGTGTTAACCCCAACATACTGGAGAGGTTCCCGTGAAGCTCTGATATAAGGCGGAATATCCTTTTTAACCTTAGATGCACCACCCACCATACTGTGAGTTCCGATCCTGCAGAACTGATGGACAGCTGTCATCCCTCCTATTATGGCGTAATCGTCAACCTCCACCTCACCGGCAAGGCCCACGCTGTTTACAAGAATGCAATGATTGCCTATGTGGCAATCGTGTGCTACATGGACATAAGCCATTAACATCGAATTGCTTCCAACTATTGTTTTTCCTCTTGCTGCAGTACCTCTGTTAACTGTCACACATTCCCGGATAATTGTGTTATCTCCGATTTCAGCAACCGTTTTTTCTCCCCTGAACTTCAGATCCTGAGGAATGCCAGCGATGACAGCTCCAGGGAATATTCTGCATTTTTTCCCTATTCGGGCACCATCCATAATTGTTACATTGGGTCCGATCCACGAATCGTCTCCGATCACCACATCTGCCGAAATAGTTGAGAAAGACTCTACCACAACATTTTTACCAATTTTTGCATCCGGATGAATTCTGTTAAGCGCTTGATTCATTTATAAAAAAGATATTTTAATTTTTGTTCTTCACTATCTGAGCCATCAGTTCACCTTCCATCACAAGGTCATTTCCGACAAATGCCTGTCCGAACATAAGTACGATTCCCCGTCTTACCGGAGCCAGATATTCCAGTTTAAATACCAGAGTGTCGCCTGGCACAACCTTGCGCTTGAACTTTACCTTGTCTATCTTGAGAAAATATGTTGAATAATTTTCGGGGTCGGGAACGGAACTAAGCACAAGAATCCCACCAACCTGTGCCATTGCCTCAACTTGTAAAACCCCAGGCATAACAGGTTCTTCAGGGAAATGCCCTACAAAAAACCCCTCATTCATTGTCACGTTCTTTATCCCTACGATTGTTGTGTCGGTCTTTGCCGCAATCTTATCAACCAGCAGGAATGGAGGTCTGTGAGGCAGTATTTTCATTACCTGGTTGACATTGAATAAAGGTTCTGCAGTCGGACTAAAATCCGGGAAAGCCCTTTTGGTCTCTTCCTCCCTGATCATCCCCCTGATCTTACGGGCAAGTTGATTATTTGAAAAATGGCCGGGGCGGCTGGCAACTATCCTCCCCTTTATGGGCCGGCCTATCAAAGCAAAATCGCCAAGAATATCAAGTAACTTGTGCCGGGCAGGCTCATTGGTAAAATACAAATTCAGGTTGTTCAGTACACCCTCAGAATTCCTTTTTATCCTGGGCTTATTGAAAAGGTCAGCTATCCGGTCAAGTTCCTCCTGGGGAACTTCATTCTCAAGTATCACAATGGCATTTTCAAGATCCCCACCCTTGATAAGGTTATTCTTCAGTAGAAACTCCAATTCATGAAAAAAAACAAAGGTCCTGCAGGGCGCAACCTCATGTTCGAAATCCTGAAGTTTAGAAAGTGTGGCATACTGGTGACCCAATACTTTAGAGTTGTAGTCGATCATTACATCGACGGAAAACCTGTCATCTGGGAAAACAACTATTTCAATACCTTTGGCCTCGTCAGAAAACACGAGTTTCTCCCTGATCTCATAGAAGTTTTTGTTCTGTTCCTGATCAACAATTCCCGCTTCCTTGAGTGCCCTGACAATAAATTTTGAGCTTCCGTCAATAATGGGAGCCTCGGGCCCGTTTATTTCCATAAGGACATTGTCAATTTCCAGTCCGTATAATGCAGCCATTACATGTTCAATTGTTCCGACTCTAACCCCTTTTTCTTCTATTGTTGTTCCGCGTGATGTGTCTGTAACCAATTCTGCCGTAGCATGTATCATGGGTTTTTCCTCAAGGTCAACCCTCCGGAAGATATAACCATGATTAACGGGTGCCGGTATAAAGGTAAGGTCAACGTGCATACCGGTGTGCAGCCCCTTTCCGCTTAGAGTAACCTGTTTCTTTATTGTTTTTTGCTTTTTGGACATTTTACTTCTTTTATTAGAATCCGGATAAAAAACACCGCAATATACAAATTAAAATAACAATCAAGTGACTATCCTGTCTCATTGCTGATAACCTGACCGTGCATGTATCTGACTCTTAATCTGGCTACTTATCCATAAAGAGCGAAGAGATTGATAAAGGGTAATAAAAATCATCTGCCTTTGCGATAGCAACCATAATTATCTGCCTTGCCTCAGGCTTTCAATTTCATTCTCAAGTCTTCTTAATTGCTTATAAAGTTCGGGCAATTTTCTGTACAGTACATATGACCTCTGATATCTTCCATGCTGGAAAGCCGGAGACCCCTGAACCACAGAGTTTTTCTCTTTTATGCTTACACCAACACCTGATTGGGCGGCAATTTTAACCCCATCTGCTATGGTAAGATGACCAATTATTCCCACCTGTCCCCCAATCATACATTCAGAGCCGATCCGGGTTGAACCTGCTATGCCGGTCTGCGCAGCAATTACAGTGTTTTCACCTATTTCTACATTATGTGCTACCTGTACAAGATTATCAATTTTCACCCCTCTGCGAATCAGGGTTGACCCGATCATAGCCCTGTCAATGGTAGTATTGGCTCCTATCTCAACCCGGTCTTCCAGTATAACATTTCCAACCTGAGGTATCTTTCTGTAATTTTTGTCAGACTGGGGTGCGAACCCGAAACCATCGCTACCAATAACTACTCCTGCATGCAGAGTGCACCCTTTTCCTATTCTGCAATCGTAATATACCTTAACACCCGGATGAAGTACTGTTTCATCTTCTATGATCACATTTTCACCAATAAAAACCTGTGGATGAATCTTTACATTATCCCCGATTACAGCCCCGGCAGAAATGACAGAGAAATTTCCAATATATAACCCTTTACCGGTTTGTGCCGAGGGGTGAAGATAAACATTGGTTTCGATCCCTTCCGGTACAGGCTTCATTTCTTCCCTTAGTTGAAGAAGCCTGGCCACAGCCTGATATGCATCATCAACCCTTACCAGCGTTGCATGCACCTGCTCCCGTGGTTCAAAACCTTTGTTCACAAGCACAACCGAGGCGTCAGTATTATAAATGTATTTTTCATATTTGGGATTTGAAAGAAAAGCGAGTGTTCCGGCCTTTCCATCATCTATTTTGGAAATGTCATTTACTGCTGTTTCCGGATCCCCTTCCACAACCCCATTCAGAAAATCAGCTATCTGACCTGCAGTGAATTGCATTTTTAACTATTTGATGTTAAACATTTATCCTTTAATATCGGCTATCAGGACATTTTGGATAGCAAAGAAAATACTTTTTTACAGTTTTTGATAATACGGTTACATTCAACATATCTGAAGCATCTGAAATATCAACCAACTCACCTGTATTGTAGAGAATTTGTATCTTTTCATCCTCATATTTATATGCATAATTGGAAATATTACCGGCAAAAACAAAATATCCTGCTTCATCTGCCGGAATATTAAATTTATGGCATATCTCATTTTTTAAATCCTTAATTTTTCTGTCATCAAAAGCCTTATTCTGGAATTCAACACGATACAATGTTCTCCCGGTTAACCATTGGGCAAGAAGTGATAGACTTCTGTCAGGATGCCCGGCCCACACCTTTGCGGCGCTCATTATATCATCGTCGTCAAGATTTATAAAGTTTTCTATTAACTCTTTAACTGCATCAGATCCTGGTAAAACCCCGTTATCTTCAGCCGTCACATCATTCTCAAGAAAATATTTCAAATAGGGAGAAGCAAATATTTCTTCACCTTCGGAAGCCAGTTGGCCTGCCCTCTTTAATAGCATAGTCAGCAAGTTTTCAGCTGCAACAACAGTCTTGTGAAAATAAACCTGCCAGTACATAAGACGCCGGGCAATCAAAAATTTTTCAACAGAATAAATACCTTTGGCTTCAACAACAAGCTGGTCATCCACAACATTGAGCATTTTTATTATCCGGTCTGATCCAATTACACCTTCAGTAACACCAGTAAAGAAACTGTCCCTCTTGAGGTAATCAAGCCTGTCCATATCGAGCTGTCCGGCAACCAGCTGGTGTAAAAACCTTTTAGGATAAAGATCGGCAAAAATATCTATTGCCATAGACAAACTGCCATGAAAACTGATGTTAAGCTCTTTCATAAGCAGGGCTGACATCTGCTCATGGGGCATGAGTGGAATGATTGAAGACTCAAGTGTATGAGAAAAAGGTCCATGCCCGATATCATGGAGCAATATTGCCGTTAGGACAGCCTCCTCCTCTTCATGGGTAATAATGTGCCCTTTTGATCGGATAACACCAATTGCCATTTCCATTAAATGCATAGCCCCAATGGCATGTTGAAACCTTGTGTGTGTAGCACCGGGATAAACAAAATGGGTAATCCCAAGCTGCCTTATCCTTCTCAGCCGCTGAAAAACAGGATGTGATATAAGATCAAAGACCAGGTCTGATTTGATTCCAATGAAACCGTGAACCGGATCATTTATTATTTTGCGCTTATTAGTGTGGTCGTTGTTCAAAAAAAATCAGAATATGTGCCCAAAAGGGTGTAAAAATGAACCAAAACTATATTTTATGTGCCATAATTTCACATAAGAGTTAAAATGCTTTTCAATTCCGATGGAACCCGCATGGCCTCTTAACGCTCTTTTATCTACAGTATGTTGATATGGGCTATATCTGAAGAAAAAACAGCATCTGTCTTTGCCACTGCAAAAATAAGGAAGTTTTACGATCTTTAACTGAAAATGTAGCAAATATGCTAATTTTCAACCAAGTATTTTTGTGTTTTAGACTATTATTTATAATTTTGCAAACTGAATGCTAAAGGGTTTTTGTGATTTAGGGGACTGAAGTCCCCTATTTTGATGAATGGAAGCAAAATGATTGACAGAGAAAAAGTCACAGAACTGGTAAAAAGAAATATAAAAGGCACCAACCTGTTTATTGTCGACATCCACGTTTCCAGGTCAAATGATATCAGGATACTGGTAGATAATCAGGCAGGAGTGAATATACGGGAATGTGTCGAGCTTAGCAGGGCCATTGAAAGCAGCCTCAGCAGGGATGAGCAGGATTTCAATCTGGAGGTATCATCTCCCGGGCTTTTTGAACCATTTAAGGTATTACCGCAGTACAAAAAGAATATCGGACGTGAGGTTGAAGTTATTACTACAGAAGGTCTGAAACATGAAGGAAAACTGATACGCATGACTGATAATGGAATAATTATTGAGAAAACTGAAATAAACAGTAGAAAAAAGAAGAGGGCGGAAATAAAAGCAGTTGAAAAAGAGTTTGGTTTTGATCGGATCAGGTCAACAAAAGTTTTGCTACCATATAAATAATCAGAAAAAGTTACAATAAAGATGGAAAATTTGAATCTCACAGAACCGTTTTCTGAGTTCAAGGAATTGAAAAGCATAGACAGGGCTACCATGATGAGCGTTCTGGAAGATGTTTTCAGAAGCATGCTTATAAAATATTTCGGCACCGATGAAAACTTTGACATTATTATCAATATTGACAAAGGTGATTTTGAGATCTGGAGAAACAGGGAAGTGGTAAAAGATAATGAACTGGAAGACTCAAATCTTCAGATTAGTCTTTCGGAAGCACAAAAGATTGATCCGGATTATGAACCAGGAGAAGAGGTAACCGATGAGGTCAAGCTTGCCGATTTCGGACGAAGGGCAATACTGGCTTTAAGACAGAATCTTACCTCGCGGATAATGGAGCTTGAAAAAAACAATGTTTACCTTAAATATAAGGACCGTATAGGAGAAATAGTTACCGGTGACGTATATCAGGTATGGAAAAGGGAGATTCTCATAATCGACGATGAAGGAAATGAACTCATTCTGCCCAAGGCAGAACAGATACCTACCGATTATTTCAGAAAGGGGGATACGATCAGGGCTGTTGTCATAAAGGTTGAAATGAAAAACAATGTTCCCCTCATTATACTTTCACGTACCTCACCTGTCTTTCTTGAAAGGCTTTTTGAACTGGAAGTCCCTGAAATCTATGACGGTCTGATAACCATCAAGAAGATTGTACGTGTACCAGGAGAAAGAGCGAAAGTTGCGGTTGAATCATATGATGACCGTATTGACCCTGTAGGCGCCTGTGTTGGGATGAAAGGTTCGCGCATACATGGAATAGTGCGGGAGCTCAAGAATGAAAACATTGATGTCATCAATTACACCACTAACAATCAGCTCTATATTTCAAGATCGCTCAGCCCTGCCAAGATCAGTTCAATAAAGATCATTGAAGAAGAGAAAAGGGCCGAGGTTTTTCTGAAACCCAACGAGGTATCGCTGGCAATAGGTAAAGGCGGTTTGAATATTAAGCTAGCAGGACAGTTAACAGGTTACGAGATAGATGTGTTCCGCGATACTGAAGGAGAAGATGAAGAGGATGTAAACATTGATGAATTCAGCGACGAAATTGAAAGCTGGATAATAGATGAGTTAAAAGCAGTTGGTTGTGATACAGCAAAAAGTGTTTTGGAACTATCAGTTGAAGATCTTGTGAAAAGAACTGATCTTGAAGAAGAGACAATACAGGAAGTTATTCGTATACTTAAGGCTGAATTTGAATAATCTTAAAAATTGAGAGATTGAAATATGTCAGAGGTTATCACTACTAAAAGACTCAGTAAAATTGCCAGGGAGTTTAATCTGGGGATAAGCACCATTGTTGATTTTCTCCGAAAAAAGGGTCATGATATCAGTCCGAACCCGAACACCAAGGTTTCAGAGGAACAGTACCACCTTATTCTAAAGGAATACAGTTCTGAGATAAGTGTGAAAAAGGAATCGGAGAAGATAAGCCTCAGAATAGCCCGTGAAAAGAAAGAAAGTGTTTCATTGGACGAAGACAAGAAAACCGCTGTCACAGAGGAGCCTGATAGCCCTGAAAGTGAAGATGAAGTACTTATTAAGGATAGTGCATCAAAAAAGCCCGCCGCTGCCGATAAAATTAAACCACCGTTAAAACATGAAGAATTTGCTGAAAAGTCTGATGAAAAAGTTAAACCGGAACCGGAGATTGAGAAAAAGGAAGTGAAAAAAGAGGAAGAATATGTAAAAGAAGCGCCGGAAACCTCTGTAAAGCCTGAAAAAGAAAAAGAAAAAGATGAGGATGATGCACCCCGGATCAAGGTAGTTGGGAATATCGACCTCGATACTATTAACCAGAAAACACGGCCAGCAAAAAAAGACAAAAAAACAAAAACGCCGGAGCAAAAAGAAAAAGAAAAAGAAAAAGAGGAAGAGAAATATACTGAAGAAGAGAAAGCTGCTGAAAGAAAGTTGCCAGAACCACCCGAAGAGGTCCGGGAGGAAGAGAAACCATCTGAAGGACCGTCCGTTGAACAAAAACCCGAAGACAAAGTATTCAAGCATGAGGTAAGAAAGCTTACAGGTCCCACAGTAGTCGGTAAAATCGATCTTCCATCAAAAGAGAAGAAAACCCCTGTTGCATCTTCGAGCGATCCGGAGCGCGGCAAGAAAAAGAAAAGAAAGCGCATCAGGAAAGACGGACTAAGAACACCCGTTGAACCAGGTGCAGCATCTGAAAAGGAAGTCCGCGACCAGGTTGCAGGCGACCAGAAAAAAACCAAACTGAGAAAGGGCAAGAAAAGGCCTGTCAGAACTGAAATCAGTGAAGAAGAGGTTCAGAAACAGATCAAAGATACTCTGTCAAGGCTCACTACCAAGGGAAAGTCCAAAGGTGCGAAATACAGGCGTGATAAACGTGAATTATTAAGCCAGAAACAGCAGGAAGAGACAGAAAAACAGGAGATGGAAAGCAAGACCCTGAAAGTAACTGAATTTGTTACTGTCAATGAACTGGCATCAATGATGAATGTTCCGGTAACAGATATAATCTCCTCCTGCATGAGCCTTGGTCTTTTTGTCTCAATAAATCAAAGGCTCGATGCTGAAACTATTTCACTTGTTGCAGAAGAATACGATTATAAGACCGAGTTCATAAGTGTTGATCTTCAGGAGACCATTACAGAGGATATTGAGAAGGAAGATGAAAGCTCGCTTACCGGGCGTCCACCTATCGTTACTGTAATGGGACATGTTGACCACGGTAAAACATCTCTTCTGGACTTCATTCGCCATGCCAACGTCATAGCAGGAGAGGCCGGCGGAATTACCCAGCATATTGGGGCCTATAGTGTCGAACTTGACAACGGGAAAACAATTACGTTCCTTGACACACCCGGTCATGAAGCATTTACTGCCATGAGAGCCAGGGGGGCAAGAATAACCGATATCGCAATTATAGTAATCGCAGCTGATGACAGCGTAATGCCTCAGACAGTTGAAGCTATCAACCATGCTCATGCAGCCGGTGTGCCAATTGTCTTTGCAATAAATAAAATAGACAAGCCCGGTGCAAATCCGGAAAAGATCAAGGAGCAGCTTGCCAACATGAACTTTATGACTGAAGACTGGGGCGGCAAGTACCAGTCACAGGAAATATCTGCCAAAAGCGGTACCAACATTGACCAGCTGCTTGAAAAAGTCCTGCTGGAAGCTGAAATCCTGGAATTGAAAGCCAACCCTGACAAAAGAGCATCAGGAACAGTTGTAGAGTCGGAACTTGACAAAGGAAGGGGTTATATAACTACAATTCTGGTCCAATCCGGCACATTGAAAATAGGTGATATTGTACTTGCAGGTATTTATCATGGTCATGTAAAGGCAATGCACAATGAAAGGGGCAAGCCGGTCAGGGAGGCTGGTCCGGCAACCCCGGCACTTATTCTGGGACTTAACGGTGCTCCCCAGGCCGGAGATAACTTCAATGTCATGTCTACCGACAGGGAAGCCAGAGACATTGCCAATAAAAGGGAACAGTTGCAACGTGAACAGGGATTGCGCACACAGAAGCACATAACTCTCGATGAGATAGGGAGGCGGATAGCAATAGGTAACTTCCAGGAGCTGAATATTATCGTCAAAGGTGATGTTGATGGATCAGTTGAGGCAATTTCAGATTCTCTCATTAAGCTTTCAACGGAAGAAATCCAGGTCAGGGTAATACACAAGGCTGTTGGACAGATATCGGAATCAGATATTCTTCTCGCGGCAGCTTCGAATGCTATTGTAGTCGGATTCCAGGTCAGGCCTTCTATGGCTGCCAGAAAACTGGCCGAGAAAGAAGAGATAGATATCAGACTCTATTCCATTATTTATGATGCAATAAATGAGATCAGATCAGCAATGGAAGGGATGCTTTCTCCGGAAATAAAAGAGGAGGTAGTGGCTACACTGGAAATACGGGAAACATTTAAAATAACAAAGGTAGGTACCGTAGCAGGATGTTTCGTAAAAGACGGCAAAATTAACAGGAATACAAAAATCCGTCTTATCCGTGACGGCATAGTAGTTCACACCGGAGAGCTCGGCTCCCTTAAGAGATTCAAGGATGATGTCAGGGAGGTGAATGCCGGATATGAATGCGGGCTGAATATTGCAAATTACAACGATATCAAGGTTGGTGATATCATCGAGGGATACCGGGAGGTAGAATACAAGAAAACCCTGTGATCCCCATAATCCCGTTTCCTGGAATCTCGTCTAATGCAGCAGCAGGTCCGGCAATAGTCGATCTGATTCAGGAATTACCATCAATTAGCGACCTGTATTGATCTGCTGTCAGCAGTTCATCAACCTGTGAGGGATCAGACATTTTAATTTTTATCATCCAGCCTTCACCATAAGGATCTTTATTAACTATATCCGGAGTATCCTCAAGTCTGGGGTTTACCCCTGTAATCTCACCGGAAACAGGCATAAACATATCAGAAACTGTCTTAACAGCTTCAATGGTGCCAAAAACCTCATCTTTATCAAGTGTCTCCCCCTCAGTCTCTATTTCAATGAATACTATATCTCCAAGTTCCCCCTGGGCAAATTCAGTTATTCCCACTATAGCCTCCCCGGCTTCAGTGCGAATCCATTCATGATCTTTTGTGTACTTTAGTTCAACAGGAATATCCATAACAATTCATTTTGAAGGTAAAAAATAGTAACCACATAATTCTGATATACTTAATATACATGCAGTTGATAAAAATTTCCCGGGATCATTAATATCTGCATGCAAAATCAACGAAGTCAAATTTTTTCAGCCTAAATTCTTCCTTTTTTACAGGATAAAATTAATCAATTTTTTATTCCCGGCAAGAAGAATATTACTGAATCAATGTAAATCGCAAGCTGAAGCCAAAACTGGTATTGGTTGTGGGATATGATAAACTCACGATGGGTTTGTTTACTACACGGTCGAAAAATACCCTTACATCAAACCGATTGCTGATAACATAATCTGCCGAGGCACTCATCGATATAACTGTTTGTCCCGCTGTAGGCTGAATACCTTCTTCTGCAAGCCTTCTCACAATTGTAAGGTTTTCCCTGATTGAAAGGTCGGCCCTGAAATTAAGGTCGCTTCTCAGCTCTCTCTGTGTGCCGCCGGTCCTGTATATAAACTGTACATCCCTGAACCTGTAGCCTAAGCCAAACACCATCTCATCGCTTTTTATCTCAGAAATCTGATTGTTTGCAAAGCTCAGCGAGACAGTCCGCGTCTTCCGCAACTCAGCCCTGGTTGTAAAGTTATTGTTCCATGTTATATCAATATTGACCAGAGGATTGAACTGCTCGCTTATTGCAACAGATGAGATATCATATTCCGAAATAAAATTACCCCTGACATTATCCCTTACATAGCTGAATCCGTCATCGCCCTCCCTGTAGCTGAGGTTGGTTATATAATTGGAGATGCTGTAAGTTGACCGGTAGGCATGATTAATATTAGCCGACTCCAACACACGGCTGAACAGGGACACACGGGAAAGTCCGTCATAAACTATCCTCCAGTTTGGCAAGGGTATCATCGGAAATGTTCTCAATGTTACAGTTTGCGGATTCATCCGGCCGTAAGCAGCCATGAAGGCAGGTAATAATACTTCCTGGGACAAACTACCGTAACCGTCAGGAAACCCTTCCTGATCAACAGCTCCAGGATCGTAATCCGCTGAATACCCCCTCCTATCTGCAAGTCTTCCTGCAATTAAACTCCTGTAACTGACGAAATCCTCATAAGCTGACGAATAGTAATTATTATCCCCTGTGGGTTTTTCAAAGGCTGTTCTCAGAGAAACAAAGGTCATGTTGAAATTACCGGAATTTATCCTGTTACTTGCATGAAAATCACCAAATCTGTCGGCATTATAATATTCTTGCATATTGCTGACAAAGGTGCGGCTTGCGGTAACGTCAATGCGCAATCCATTAATTGGTTCTATATTGCTTCGAAGATTAAAGGTATTGCTGTGGCTCATCATAAAGGGCTCATTCAGGGTAGTATCGGTAGTCATCCATCCGTGGCGGATTGCTTTCCATGCAAAATCCGGGTCCTGGTATCCAAAGATAAAAGGCCACCCGGGAGCCAGTACATCATTGTAGGACTGTGTACCCAGCAGGTCTGTCCGCGGCAGATATCCGTGCAGAATAGTCCCGTCAGTATGGGAATAAGTTATCCCGATATTCCTCACAGCCATAACAAGCCTGGCAGAATATTCGGCCATTTTATTTAAAACACTCTCTCCAACTTCAACTTTGCCCACAACTACAATTGTAGCACCCTGAATGTCTTCTTCAGGAGTGAAACTGGCCCTTCGTTCACTCAGAATCTCAGTACGCCCGCTGACTGTTTGGCCCTGGGCATCAGTCACACTTACCTCAACGTCAGAAGTATTAAGATTATGGTTGATAATGCGGGTCTGTTCTGCTCTGAAATTTACATTTTCCCTCTCATAAGTGACATCCCTGAACACGCGCTCACGGGTCCGGACAGCGGCACCTCTCTGCGCCTGGCGGCTCCTTTGATTCACCCTCTGGAAGTATCCAACCTTGTTATAGAGGTTCACCAGGTTAAACTGTCCGTTGAGCTGAGTAGTGTTGCTGTTCCTTATTACATTACCCAGGTTTATATCAACTGTATCAGGCAATATCATTCCTGTTTCCCAGCCGTAGGTGGAATTATATCTTGCGGTAATGTTTACCCAGTTAAAAAATGGAATCTTGTTAAGGGGAAGGGTATAGGTAAGATTTGCCGAATGGTGGTACCGGGTGGTTCGTCCGAGATTTCTGAGATTAATCATTACAGAGTCTCTCCACTGCCGGTAACTGTCAGGATCCCTGTACCTGTCCACTATCCCTTCAGGTTCATCTATACGTGCTGTATTGGTGGCAGAAAACTCAAGCCTGAGTTGCCTGGTCAGGTCAAACCTCACATCATAAAACCTGTTCCAGTGGAAATCTTTCTGATAGGTTGGTAATATAAGAAAATCGGGGTTATTGATATTCCTTAACTGGTCAGCTTGATAGTGCCTGCCAAGGTCGGTCCGGAAAGAAAGAAAGGAGGGGGAGTAGTAAAAATTAAAATCCCTTAATATCCTTAATGCAGGAGACCTGAAGATGCTCCAGTCTCTGAACGGGGCGATATTATCAGGCCGGGCGGTATAGTTGTAGTTCAACCCTCCTCTGAAATTACGCTGAATACGATATTCAGTGTTAATGTTACGCGCGAACATCTCACTGAAAGCATAATTGAGGGACCAGTTACTGATACTGTAAAATCTTTGCGGGGCGCCAGGCCTTGATATCTGAACATTGGTCAGATTAAGGCTTTTTCTTTGGGTGTAGTCCTGGGCTATATCCCTGATCGAGTCTCTTTCGCTCCTTGTCCGGGCAGCATCCAGTGCATCACTCAAGGGTACATCGGGGTTGACCGGATTATATTTTGGATTAATAAATCCTTCTGAATAACCTAAATACAATGGAATACGAACTCCTGATTCTTCAGGGAAGAATCTTCCAAGTTCCAGGTTGGTAGCTATGTCATACTGATTTATCTGCTCCTGCTGCCTTTCATTTACTTTCTTTTCAATACTGCCAAACCCAGGCTGGTTGGTGGAGCCTGCAAAAGTAACAGAGCCAAGGTCTGCCAGCCTTGCGGAGAGTCTGGCATTTGCAGCCCATCCTCCTTCCTCGTTGAAGTTGGTAAGCCGAAGTTCATTAACCCATATTTCGCCCGACTTTGACAATCCGTCATCGTCCTGCCGGGGATTAGTATTACGGCTTGGGTTCCGGACACCTATCATCATTGTTCTTAAGTTACTAAGGGTAGGATTACCAACTACTTTAACCAGGTTTTCACCATCCATCTGCGAAAACACCGTGGAGACTGAAATATTTGATCCGGGAGTGTTCCTCTGCTGATCTCTGGACTGTTTAAGTTGTTGAAATATGTCAAGTTCAATATCAAGCCTGTTCTCATCCGGCCAGACAATCAGTCTGTCGCCATCTCTGTTGTTGTCATAACGTCCCGGGGGGGTTACCCTCAGAGGTATCTCATATTCATAATAATTATTCCTGTAGTCGGTCCCCAGCCTGATAAACATGGTAAGATCGCCGTCATTGAGAACATCACCTGGCAAAGCTGCTGCATGCACCTCCATCTGTATCCTTCTGTATTGTCTTATATCCAGATTCAGGTTTTTAAATGCTGCCCTGGCATCACCATCTTCAAGATTTTCAACCTTAAGTAACATGGACTGCTCATTGAGCTGCTGGAGTTGTGGGTTGGCAGGGTCAATTACACGGTCGATCCCGGGAGGCAGTACATAGTTCACAGGCGTTTTACTGGCATCTTCTTCAATATTTACAGCAGAAATATCAAAAGTGCCCGTTATCTTTTCGGGATGTGCCAACCCCTCCTGCCCTTCCATCAACGAAAAATTGTATTGTCGCCAGTCACTTCTGACCAGGTCAAGACGAGCAAACCTCATAACTACCGGGTCTTCAAAACCGGTAAGGAACATACGTACAAAACGGATGGATTTGAAATCCTGTATCGGACCAACAGCTCTCTCATAGTCAGACAAAGGGACCCTGAACTGGTACCAGTTAACAGAGGACTGCTCTCCATTTTCAAACTTGACCGAAGTACGGACTGAGTCTACTACATAATTGTGCCCTACACGGAGGTCTTCAGGCCTTATGCTGATACGGTACTGAAAATAAGCTTCCGATTTGTTAAGAGTATTATCCCGGTTTATATCTTCTGTGTTGGGCAGTGTGGTTGCAGATGTAGGATATGATTCCGGTGATTGTTCTGAAGCAGGGGAGTTCCCCTCCATGTTGTTATAATATTTGTATCTTGTGAGTATATCGGCACCTTCGGCATCCCATTCCCTGCCCCTGAAATAACGATAATTATCACTTGAAGGGTCATTCCATGCATTTTGATAAGCAGGTGAATCCTGTCCAAATATTTGTGCAATTTCATCCAGAAAATCACTAAAAAATGAACGCTCATCAACAGTACGCAAACCATCAAGTCCCACATCCTGGAACTCCCTGGCCTTGGGATTATCGTCGAAGGCATTTACAAGAGACTGCTGGGTTGGGACCCGGCCCCATGCGGTAGTGTCGACATTTGTCACATCTTCGCTTATTGGCAAACCATTTTCAAAACTCTTCCTTCCGTCTTTCAGAATGTCTTCAGAAACATTTCCGAGATTTATGTAAAAGTCCCCTCCCCTGTAATCTTCTGCATGCTCAATAAAAGGGTCCATCAGCCAGAATTCCACATACTCAATGTTTGCAGCTTCAAAATCGGTCGTGTACAATGACCGCATGATTCCTCCCCAGCGGCTGGCCGGGTTAAGCAACCGGCCTTCGGCATCTATCCCGGCAGAATATGTAGATGCCTGAACATCATAATTATAAGGGCCTTTTTCCTTCGGATAATAAGCAAGATTCAACACAGGAATGTTTGTGGGGACCCCACTTGGTGTTTCCCTGGCAGGGAAGAGCTCTCTTTCAAAAACCTCCCTGACGAAATGGCTCGATATCAGATCGGGGTTTTCTCTTATGTGGGCAGGTGTTGCAGAAGTATTCCTGAGAAAAAGCGGGTCTATCACGTACCAGGCCAGCAGGGCCCGGTTGTATCCGTAGGCAAGATCATTTGAAAGAGCCGATTCAGGGAACAGTTCCTGGCCTTCAGGTGTGCTGGATATAACCCATGCACTGGGCATCTTCAGATCTATGGTTGTCTTGGTCGCCTCAAAATCATCTATATATGATACCCCTGCACTTCCCAGGGCCCGTGAGTGACCCGGGATAAGATGAGCAAATTCTCCCTGGAACGAGATGTTTGAAACCGCACTTGTCTGGATAAACGGTAATCTGTCAATCATATTGGTAAGAAAACGTGACTCAGTACGCCAGGAGGTATTAAGTCCCCAGATTGTGTTTGATATCGGTTCATCACCAAAACCCACTTTCTGGGTAAGAGGTCGCTCTGTCAGGTTAAGGATGGTAGCCCCGACATTGAAATCATCGGAAAAGCGGTAATTGAAATGTGATCCGACCATTGTCTTTGTCTGGATATTGAAAAGCGACTGGCTTTCAAGCGAAATTCTGATGGGAGTTCCCGACTCAAGCAATCCGTCATTGATTATCTGGACCCTTCCCAGGGTATAATCTACCGTGTAGTCAATATTCTCGGTAAGCTGAATACCTCCGGCGGTAACAATTACCGATCCCCTCGGTACATTCATTGCATTCAGGGGTATTTCTGAACCGACAGAGGACTGGTACGTACCGGCAAGCATGAACTTGTTTTTCTCTGCAATCTGGCGTGCAATTGTCTGCGTTGAGTCATATAGCTCCTGGAACACATATCTGTCGGCTATAGCATCATCTCCTATTTTCCGTCTCAGATGTGATCCGAAAGGCTCAAGCACCGGAAAAATTATTCGACCAGTGGAAGAATTTATCGTTATACCCTCAAGAAAATCAAATGAGCCGTCAGGATAAGGGTCAAGTTGCGAGTTCATGTTATCAAGGTTCATAACCCTGAGCAGAGTCAGCTCCTGTATCCTTCCTGCAGGGATATAATTCAGTGCATTTCCGGTCTGGTCATCCTGATACAGGACGTTAAGAACGAAATCCCTCCGGTTTAGCTGCCATGCACCAATAGAATAAACATTTTTCATCATCAGTTTCCAGGTAGGCAGCCTTGGCGTAAGATTGGTACCTTTGAGAAGCTTGACTATCAGTGCTTCTGGTGCTGTTATACCCTCATTGGAGAACTCCCCGACCCTGTATGTCTCTCCCCCCATTGTATATTCGAAAGCCACGGCAAGAACTTCATCAGCATTCAGAGCAGTATTGAGCGATATATAACCAAGCCTGGAATTGAGGTTATAATCCCTTGAGGAGAGTTTTCTTGCATTCTCAATCTCCTCATAATCCTGACCAACGATAAAATCCGGCCTCAGCGGCTGAAGGGTGGTTGTTACCTGATTGATGTTCCTGATGCCTGCATAGGCAGTGGTCATCATTTCATACAGATTGTTCAGGGAGTTACGGGGATGCTTGCCGGGTTGGGACATATCCTGGCTGAAAATACCTGAAAAAATATTTTCCTGACTCTCGGCCAGATCCATGAAGGCAACAATATTCCTGGAATTTTCAAAATTATTGGTTTTATTGGTGACCCATACCTCAACCCTGGTAATGTTAATGCCAGAGGTGATCACGGGCAGGTTCTGAAGGGATGCTTCATATGTATCCCTGAAATACTGAGCAAGAAAAAAATGTCTGTTCGCATCATATTCATCGGCAAACACTTCGAAATCCTGTGTCTGAGCTCCCCCGCGAACCTCTATGGAGGAAGACTCACCCTTTTGCTGCGACAGGACACTGGTAACAGTCAGATTTCCGAAACGTAATTCAGTCTTCAGACCAAAAAGGCTCTGACTCCCTGTAATCAGAGATCCCGGCAACGGAAGGGTAACATTGCCGGCTTCTATCCGCTGAATTATTTCATCCTCACTACCGGTATACTCCAGTTTTGTCTGGTTTTCGAACTCAAACATTGCCTCGGTATTGTAATTGATCCCGAGGCTGACCTTGTCGCCGATTGTGCCGGTAACATTCATCTGAATCTTCTCCTGAAAATCAAAAGTGGTGGTACGCCTCAGTTCTTCCTGAATATCCGGCCTTTCATTTTTTACGGTGTTGATCCCAAAAATCAATTCGGCTGAACCCTGTGGCTGTATGTTGACAACATCACTGCCGAAGATCATATCCAGGGCATCCACGCCAAGTGACAACCCTGGAATAAATTCATCTCTTCTGTCCGCCAACTCACCTCTTGCACGCTGCTGCCAGTATTCATTCATGGAATTTTCCAGACTGTACTGCCTGTATTCTTCAAAGCTCATGACGCCGGGGCGGCCAATTTCAATTTCTCCAGCCTTTCGGCGCAAAAGGTAGGAATTGGTTGTAATATCGTATTCGGTTATGATCCTGAAATGGGGTGGTAACGGGATACTTCCTGATTCAGGGCGATCCTGCAGCTGAGGCTGATGAGCCTCCCGCATATTTATTTCTGACTCCTTTTTGTATTCAGGTTCTCCAAAAAAATATTCCGGCTCATCGAATCTGGCTGACGCGACCGAGGTCAGGATAAAAGCCAAAAACAACAATACCCAAAAAGATATTCCGGAATATTTAGATGTTTTAACCAATAGGAAAGCCAATAAGATTATTATCTAGAGTTCCTTCAAAGCCCTCTTTACCAAATCTTCTACAGATGTAATTTCACAATCAGCCAATAAGCGGTTGATTACCTTTTCGACAGGGTTTCTGGGGAATCCCAGCATTATTAATGCTGATAACGATTCTTCTTTGACGGTATTGTCTGTTAAAGCAAATATTTCTTCACTTCCTGCCAGTTTACCCAGTTTGTCCTTGAGATCAACTATTATTCTCTGGGCCGATTTTAACCCTATTCCCTTAACCCCTTTTAACGTATCTGCATTCCCACCTGCGATGGCCTTCCGGATCTCATCGGGAGTTAAGGAAGAAAGCATCAGTCTGGCTGTATTTGCACCTATACCCGATACAGTTATAAGCAGCCTGAAAAGGTTCCTCTCTTCCCTGTCAGCAAAACCAAACAGAAGATGTGCATCTTCTCTGACAATATGGTGCAGAAATACCTTTGAAGTCTGTTTACCGCTGACCGCTGAATAGGTATTAAGTGAAATGTTTATAAAATAGCCGATACCATCATTTTCAACGACAATATGGGCCGGGGTAATTTCGGTGATATTACCTGATATGAATTCATACATAATCGCGGAATATTTTATATACTGAACTATTCTTTTACCTTATTTATTTAATAATGTTGCAATAATTATTATATTCATTATTTATTTTTGATGCTCAGGTGGCACCTGTCCTCAGAAATTTTATATAATTGTGAAACACAAAAATATCTCCGGACGGCAAAAATAACTCAGATTGATCAAAGTAAATGCAAATATTTCAAAATACAGAAACTGCATTTAGATTAAAAACAAATAAGGAGCTCCGAAAAGCATCAGCGCTCTTTAGACTTATGTCATATCCTTTACTTGTAGGGCTTTCAGGTAAATTAGCCAATGTTGCCATTCACCTGAATATTCCTCTAAGATGGATTGTAAAACCGACAATATTCAGCCATTTTTGCGGAGGAGAAACAATAGAGGAATGTCGTAATGTGATTGACAGGCTTTCAAAGTTCAAGGTTGAGTCTGTACTTGATTTTGCGGCTGAAAATCAAGAATCTGACGACCAGATAGAATCTGTTATGCATGAGATAAAGAGAACGATGAAGCTGGCCAATGAAACAAGCTCCGTCCCTTTTACCGTATTTAAACCAACAGCCATTGCACCGGTCCGTTTTCTATCAGCGGCAGCCCAATATATCCCGCCCTCCCCAGATGATAATAACAAAAAATATTCCGCAATTTCATTCCGCGAAAGCGACAAAGAAAAATTCAGGCAAAACATCAGAGACCTCTGCCAATCTGCTTACGAAAAGAGAATCCCCGTGATGATAGATGCTGAAGAAAGTTACCTCCAGGATATTGTCGACAGCCTGGTGATGGAAATGATGGAGCTTTACAACAAAGAGAAAGCAATAGTTTTTAATACCCTTCAAATGTACCGCCACGACAGGCTTGATTTTTTGAGGGATTGCATCAATATTGCAAAAGAGAAAAAGTATCATCTTGGCCTGAAACTTGTTCGCGGTGCCTATATGGAACAGGAACGGGAACGCGCGCTGAAAATGGGATATCCTTCTCCCATATACCCGGACAAACAAAGTACGGATAAAGCATTTAACCTGGCAATTGAAATCTGCCTTGAAAATATAAACAGAATAAACCTTTTTGCCGGCACTCATAATGAAGAGAGCCTTTTGCTGCTGATGAACCTGATGAAATCAAAAAAAATCCGGAAAAACAATACACGCGTATATGTTTCACAACTTTATGGTATGAGTGATCATATAAGTTTCAATATGGCGGCCCATTCATTCAATGTGGCCAAATATCTTCCTTACGGACCTGTACGGTATCTGATTCCATACCTTATAAGACGGGCGGAAGAAAACAAGTCGGTAACCGGACAGGCAGGAAGGGAACTGCACTTTATCAAACGCGAGATAAAAAGAAGGAAAACATCAAAAAATAAAAAAGATGGTAATTAACAATCAAAAGCAGGCAGTAGCCCTTAAAATCCAAAAAACCATTGCGCTTCTGATACTTGTAATTGCAGTAGGTTTGATCTATTTTACCAATATACTTGCACATGGCGCATTTGGTTTTGACATGGACCAGATTGCAGGATTTATAGTCGGCATGTTCATTTTATTTTTTCTTTATCATATTCTGCGAGACCATAATTATATATATTACTCTGATATGGGTAATAAAATTATTCTTCGCTATTTCAGTCTCCGGCCCCTGACAGACAAAAAAAAATCTATTGAGTTCAATAAAAAGGAACTGCACAAATATGAGCTGAAAAGATCACTTTTAGGATTCAGGCAAAGTATAATCATTTACCGGCAAACCAGCAGAGGAGTTGCCAAATATCCTCCGGTAAGCATTACTGCCCTCAGCAGACAGGATAAGGAGAAATTGACAGCATCCCTTCAGAAGCTGATCCTGGCAGGCCAGGTCGGTGGGTAAAAGCGAATTATCCATCACATCCGGATTCAATAAATTCATTAACCAGCATATAAAGAGGCACTTACTTTTGATATTAATGAGAAAAGTCATTGATTCCCATGAGGAAAATCATAAGCTATCTTCTCTGTTTTCATTTAATTTAAGACTTCTGGTAAAAATTCGAAAAACAACTTAAAAAATCCCAATCATGAATGTAGACAAATTAATAATCGACCTGGAGAAGAAGCATCCGGGAGAACTGGAATATCTCCAGGCAGTTCGAGAGGTGCTCGAATCAATTGAGGAAATTTACAATCAGAACCCACAGTTTGAGTCGGCAGCAATAATTGAGCGCCTTATAGAACCTGACAGGGTCCTTACCTTTAAAATACCCTGGGTTGATGATCAGGGACAGGCACATGTTAATATTGGCTACAGAATTCAGTTCAATAATGCTATCGGTCCATACAAGGGGGGCCTTCGTTTCCATCCGAGCGTTAACCTGAGCATTCTCAAATTTTTGGGCTTTGAACAGGTTTTCAAGAATTCTCTCACAACCCTCCCGATGGGAGGTGCCAAAGGGGGATCGGACTTTAATCCGAAGGGAAAATCAAGCGCCGAGATTATGCGCTTCTGTCAGTCCTATATGCTTGAACTCTGGAAGATTATAGGTCCTGATACAGACATACCTGCCGGTGACATTGGTGTTGGAGGAAAAGAGATTGGTTATCTGTTCGGCACTTACAAAAAACTTGCGGGAGAGCATACCGGTGTGCTGACGGGAAAAGGCAGAAACTGGGGTGGAAGTCTGATCAGGCCCGAAGCCACTGGTTTCGGCACAGTTTTTTTTGCGCAGGAGATGCTGAAGACAAGGGGAGAATCTTTTAAAGGGAAAATAGTAACTGTTTCAGGATTCGGTAACGTTGCATGGGGCGCCATTATCAAAGCTAACGAGCTTGGAGCCAGAGTTGTTACCATCTCCGGTCCGGATGGGTACATTTACGATCCTGATGGGATTACAGGAGAAAAAATTGATTATCTGCTGGAGCTCAGAGCCTCAAACCAGGACATTGCGAAACCTTATTCATATGAGTTCCCAAATGCACAGTTTTATGAGGGTAAACGACCGTGGGAGGTAAAATGCGACATAGCTCTTCCCTGTGCCACTCAGAATGAGCTTGACCATAATGATGCGGAAAATCTGGTAAAAAATGGCTGTCTTTGCGTTACTGAAGGTGCCAATATGCCATCAACTCCTGAAGCGATAGAGGTTTTCATTGAAAATAAAATCCTCTACGGGCCTGGTAAAGCTGCAAATGCAGGTGGTGTATCAACCTCCGGACTTGAGCAAACCCAGAATGCCATGAAGCTGAACTGGACCGCTGAAGAGGTTGAGGAAAAACTTCACCTGATCATGAAAAATATTCATGAGTCATGCGTAAAATACGGAAAAGAAACTGATGGTTATGTAAACTACATGAAAGGAGCAAATATTGCAGGATTCATGAAAGTTGCAAATGCCATGCTCGATCAGGGAGTCATATAGGGAGCAAATCTGCAATTTGCTCCCTGCATAAAAAAAAGACTGTCGACTAGCTGCGACAGTCTTTTTTTTTGTATATTTAATATAGTAACCGATCGTAATGACATGACATCCTTTGATTATGAATCTCTGAAATATAAAATCGCCATTAACCTTATTCCCGGAATAGGTGGTGTTCTGGCGAAAAAACTAATTGAATCCGCAGGAAGCCCTGAAGAGGTTTTTAGCAGTAGCAAAGCTTTTCTTCAAAATATTTCCGGTATAGGTAAAACACTGGCAGAAAATATAACAAATCACACTATTCTGGCCCATGCAGAAAAGGAGATTGAATTCATAACAAAATACCGGATAAAAACACTTTATTATCGTGATGAAGGTTATCCCGAAAGGCTTAGGGAGTGTCCAGATTCGCCGGTGGTTCTGTTTATCAGAGGCGAAGCTGATCTGGATAACCCCAGGGTGCTGAGTATTGTGGGAACCAGAAATGCCAGTACCTACGGGCTGGAATTTTGCCGGGACCTTGTATCAGCACTAACCTCCCGCGGACACAACACCCTGGTTGTCAGTGGACTGGCTTACGGCATAGACATATGTGCCCATAAGGCGGCCCTTGAAAACCAACTCCCCACGGTAGCAGTTCTTGCACACGGGCTGTCAACCATATATCCTTCATCCCACAGGAATGTTGCTGAGAAAATCATCGGACAGGGTGCCCTGGTAACAGATTTTGGCAGCAAAACTCTGCCTGAAAGAGGCAATTTTTTAAAACGTAACAGGATAATTGCAGGTCTGGCTGATGCAACAATTGTTATTGAGTCATCAGTTAAAGGCGGCGCCCTCATTACAGCAGATCTTGCCAGTTCGTATAACCGGGATGTATTTGCCCTGCCCGGAAGAATAAACGATAAGAGATCACAGGGTTGCAATAGCCTGATTAAAGCCAATAAAGCCGCTCTCATCGAGAAGGTAGAAGATATTGAATATATTATGAACTGGCACCCAACAGATAAACTGAAGGGGAAAAGAGAACTGCGATTAATGAATGGCTTAAACAGTGAAGAAAGAAGTATCATTCTTCTGCTTGGTGATAAAGAAAAAATGACAGCCGACCAGATATCCAATGAAACGGGAATTGGTTCCGGACAAATATCTTATCTGCTGCTTAACCTTGAATGCATGGGATATATTACCTGTCATCCAGGGAATATGTATAGCTTATCAGTTAGTTTTTTCTAAAAAATTTTTATGTTTGTTGTCTGGTACCTTTTTACAATTTATTCACACCAAAAAATATGGACCCCAGAGTAGAAAGATTCATGGCAAATATAATTGCCAAAAACCCTGGCGAACTTGAATTTCACCAGGCAGTAAAAGAAGTGGCCGAATCACTTATTCCTTTTATTGAAGAAAATCCTAAATATAAATATGCCAAGATCCTTGAACGGATAGCAGAACCAGAAAGAATAATAATGTTCAGAGTACCCTGGACAGACGATAAGGGAGAAATACAAATTAACAAAGGCTACCGAATTGAGATGAACTCGGCAATTGGACCCTACAAGGGAGGTTTACGATTTCACCCCACAGTCAATCTTGGTATCCTTAAATTTCTGGCTTTCGAGCAGGTATTTAAAAATTCGCTGACAACGTTACCAATTGGCGGAGGTAAGGGAGGCTCCGATTTTGACCCAAAGGGTAAAACAGACAATGAAGTTATGAAGTTCTGCCAGAGTTTTATGACCGAGTTGAGCCGCCATATTGGTCCTGATACTGATATACCTGCCGGTGACATAGGTGTTGGAGGCAGGGAGATCGGTTTCATGTTCGGACAATATAAACGACTGAGGAATGAATTCACCGGAGTGCTGACGGGCAAGGGAAGAGAATGGGGCGGAAGCCTGATCAGGCCTGAGGCGACAGGATACGGTTGCGTCTATTTTGCCCAGGCCATGTTGCAGACCCGCGATGATAGTCTTAAAGGAAAAACCATTGCAGTATCAGGCTCGGGAAATGTAGCTCAATTTGCCACTGAAAAGGCAACAGAGCTGGGAGCAAAAGTTGTTACACTCTCAGACAGCACCGGGTTTATTTATGACCCCGGTGGTATAGACCGGGAAAAACTGGCATCTGTAATGGAAATAAAAAATATAAAACGCGGCCGGATCAGAGAATATGCAGATAAATTCGGGGTGGAGTATTATGATGGTAAACGGCCCTGGATAGTCAAATGCGATGTTGCACTACCTTGTGCAACTGAAAATGAAATCAATAAAGAAGAGGCCGAAAACCTGATCAAAAACGGTTGTTTCGTTATTTCTGAGGGTGCAAATATGCCATCTACAGCAGAAGCGGTAGAGATATTTCTCAAAAACCGGATACTATTCGGGCCCGGAAAAGCGGCTAATGCAGGAGGAGTTGCAGTGAGCGGACTGGAGATGACTCAAAATTCAATGAGAATGAGCTGGCACCGCGAGGAGGTTGATCAAAAACTACAGCAAATTATGAAAGATATTCATGAGACCTGCATAAGATTCGGAGATGAGAAGGATGGATATATAAATTACGTCAAAGGCTCAAACATCGGGGGGTTTGTTAAGGTTGCCGATGCCATGCTGGCTCAAGGGGCTGTATGATAAACTACATACAATGAACCTTATAGACACCCATGCCCATTTATACCTGCCTCATTTCAGTGGTGATATCGACCGGGTCATTAACAATGCGGCAGATAAAAATGTCATAAAAATTCTGCTGCCAAATATTGATGTGAAATCTGCAAGGCCAATGCTGGAACTCTGCAAACGTTACAGCACTCAATGCTATCCAATGCTGGGACTGCATCCGGTCTCTGTTAGGGATGATTACAGTCATCAGTTATCAATTCTCGAGCAATTAGCAACCGATAATGAATTTGTAGCGATTGGAGAAACGGGAATGGATGCCTATTGGGACTCGACTTTTCTTGGAGAACAGGAGTTTTCATTCATCACTCATCTTGAATGGGCAAAAACAATGGGACTTCCGGTTGTAATTCACTCCAGGGAGACAATGAATAAAATACTTGCAATTGTCAAATCGCATGCCAAAGCCGGTCTCCGGGGAGTTTTTCATGC
This sequence comes from Bacteroidales bacterium, assembly GCA_007134675.1. Lineage (GTDB taxonomy): Bacteria > Bacteroidota > Bacteroidia > Bacteroidales > PUMT01 > PXAP01. Next base: position 4,515 of record SLKJ01000006.1, on the reverse strand, counting down.
CTTTTCGGGGAGTGTTGAACAAGCTGAGAAAATAACAGATCTGGGATTTAAAATTGGATTAGGGGGTACAGTTACATTCAGAAATTCAGGTCTGGAACCGGTAGTCAGGGCTGTAGACCTGAAAGACATAGTCCTGGAAACCGACTCTCCGTATCTCACACCCGCGCCAAACAGGGGTAAACGCAATGAAAGTGCTTACCTTACCTTTATAGCTGAAAAAATCGCCGGGCTGAAAGGCCTGACTTTTGATGAAGTTGCAAAGATTACAACCGGAAATGCCTTCGAACTGTTCAATCTGAAACCATAATAATGCATGAGAGGCAATCAATTCTGATCATCTATACCGGCGGCACAATAGGTATGTCACTCGATCCTGAAACAGGAAACCTTATTCCGGTAAATTTTGCTGAGATATCAAAGCAATTACCGGAACTAAAACGTTTTGACCTCGATATTAAAGCTGTCTCTTTTTCTCCCCCGGTCGATTCATCTGAAATTACACCGGATATGTGGATAAGACTGGCAACTGCAATAGGCAACCATTATGATGATTTTGACGGATTTGTTATTCTGCATGGAACAGATACCATGGCATATTCAGCCTCGGCACTGAGCTTCCTGCTTGAGAACCTGGATAAACCTGTCATTTTTACCGGATCGCAATTGCCAATAGGTATGCTTCGTACAGACGGTAAAGAAAACCTTATAACCTCAATAGAAATAGCTGCTGGAAAAATAAACAATTCTCCGGCCGTACCCGAAGTTTGCATATTTTTCCAAAACAAGCTTTTCAGGGGAAACCGAACAACAAAATACAGTGTAGATTACTTCAATGCTTTCCGGTCAGATAATTATCCACTCCTTGCAGAAACAGGAATAAATATAGAATATAACTATCATGCAATCAACTATCCATACGGTGACAAAAAATTAAAGATTTACAACTCTCTGGACAATAATATTGCTGTTTTGAAAATTTTTCCCGGTATAACTAATAAATTACTGCGATCTACGTTTAATACAGACGGGCTTAGAGCCGTGATTATTGAAACATACGGCGCAGGAAATGCCCCGACTGCATCATGGTTCTTATCTGAAATAAAAGCCGCAGTAAAAAGAGACATTATTGTATTGAATGTTAGTCAATGTGCTGCCGGGAGTGTTGATATGAATAAATACAATACCGGAAGAAGACTTCTCGAAGCAGGTGTCTTAAGTGGAAGCGATATTACCACCGAGGCCGCCATAACTAAAACCATGTTCCTTCTTGCACAATACAACGCTAACAAAGAAATAAGAACATTTATAAATAACTCTCTCAGAGGTGAAATAAAGTGACAGATTGTTTTTATTTATGATTTTTTTGTACTTTCACATACTGAAAATTTACATCGAAGCATTTTTTTTATTCGGAGAGGTGGCCGAGTGGTCGAAGGCGCACGCCTGGAAAGTGTGTATACCTCACAAGGGTATCGCGGGTTCGAATCCCGCCTTCTCCGCATAAAATAAAATTGCATTTTAAAAAGTTATATTATAAATTTGCAAGACTTTAATAATTAAATTTTAGATAAACCATGAAAAATTTATTCGCGTATTTAGCAGTATTGGGAATTCTTTCATTTGGATCTTCACATATTGCAATTGCTCAGGAAGAAATAGAAGACCCTGCTGAACAAATTGAGCAGGTAACTCCTCCACCAGTTGAAATTGAGGAAGAAGAGGAAGCTCAGCCACTTCACCAGGAGATCAAAAGAATCTTCATAGAAGGTGGCGCAGGCTTTATGGGTGTTGTACTCCTGGCCCTGATCTTTGGCCTCGCAATTGCAATAGAAAGGATACTCTACTTGAATTTTGCCACTACAAATACCGAAAAGCTTCTGCTTGATGTAGAAGAAGCGCTCGAAAACGGAGGTATTGAAGCAGCCAAAGAAGTATGCCGAGATACCAGAGGTCCGGTTGCCAGTATTTTCTACCAGGGACTCAGCAAATTCGAAGAAGGCATTGATGTTGTTGAAAAACAGGTTGTTGCCTATGGTGGTGTTCAAACCGGGCTGCTGGAAAAAAACATGACATGGATATCATTGTTCATATCAATTGCACCCATGTTAGGTTTTATGGGTACAGTAATCGGGATGATTGCTGCATTTGACTCGATCGAAGCAGCGGGTGACATTTCTCCCTCACTAGTTGCGGGTGGTATCAAGGTTGCTCTTATTACGACGGTTTCCGGTCTTGTCGTAGCAATTATACTTCAGGTATTCTACAATTACATTGCATCAAAAATCGATTCGCTTGTAAATACAATGGAAGATGCCTCCATCTCACTTATTGATATGTTGGTAAAACATAACCTCAAAAAATAGGCAGTATGTCCAATATAATTCAAAAAATAGTAACCATTTCTCTGTATGTTCTGATGGGAATATCAATTGTTTTGATGCTGATATTCTACTTCGGCACTGATGTGCCGGGTACTGCAGACACTCCCATGAGAGAACCGGTTGTTACTGAAACAATCCTGATCTGGGCATATGTTCTTGTTGGCCTGGCTTTAATCTCAGCAATTATTTTTCCGGCTATCAGGATGATAACTAACCCAAAAAATGCAAAAAAAACACTGATTGGCCTTGTGGGAGTAGCAGTAATAGTCTTTATCGCATGGCAGTTTTCATCTGATGAAGTATTACCGCTTACCACCGAACATCCGGATAATGTTCCGCACATACTTAAAATGGCAGGAACGCAATTAGGAACAATGTATATATTGCTTGCGCTTGCAATTTTATCAATATTTTATACTGAGATCAGAAATTTGTTTAGGTAAAATCTTTGTCGCTGTGCACCTGGCTGGCGGCAAAAAATGAAAAATTACGATATGGCAAGAAATATCCCGGAAATACCTACAGCTTCCATGGCAGATATTGCATTTATGTTGCTGATATTCTTCCTGGTAGCAACCACCATGGATGTAGACTCTGGCATATCAAGGGTTTTGCCCCCCATGCCGGAAGATGAAGTTGATGATGACCAGCAGATCAGGGAGCGAAATATTTTCACCGTCCGTGTAAATGCACAGGATATGCTCCTTGTCGAAGGTCAACTTGAAGATATCCGGAATCTCAGAGACAGGGCCAAAGAATTCATTGCCAATCCCAATGATGAGGAGCACCTGCCTGAAAAAGTGATTGAAGAGGTGGAATATTTTGGAGAAGTCCCAATTTCAAGGCAGGTAATCTCACTCCAGAATGCCCGGGGGACATCCTATGGTATGTATATTAAAGTCCAGAACGAATTGACCGCGGCCTATAATGAACTCAGGGATGAACTTTCAATGGACAGATTCGGACGTGTATATGACAGGCTCGATTCTGATCAGCAGTCCGCCGTTCGAACAATTTTCCCAATGAGAATTTCTGAAGCCGAACCCAGAAGAGTAGGAGGAAACTAATATGTCAAAATTTCAAAGGAAAGACAAGGATAAAAGGCCTGGGATAAGTACTGCGTCACTTCCCGATATTGTTTTTATGCTGTTGTTCTTTTTCATGGTTAGTACAACAATGCGTGAAGTTACAATAAATGTGATGCAGCGACTGCCGTCAGCAACCGAGATCAGAAAACTGGAAAGAAAATCACTGATAAGTTATATCTACATAGGGAAACCCAGGCCTGCATTTCAGAGGCTTTTGGGTACCGAGCCCCGCATACAGTTAAATGACCAGTTTGCAACTACAGATGATATTTTTGCTTTTATAGCCAGTGAGAGAGAAGCCCGGGATGAATCTGAGATTCCCTTTATGAGGACCTCACTGAAAGTGGACAATGAAGTGCGCATGGGTATAGTGGATGATGTAAAACAGGCCTTGCGACGCGCAAACGCCTTGAATATCAACTACTCAACAATAACTGTTGAAGATATCTTCGATTAAACAATATATGGTTAAGTTTGCTGCTGTACCAGCAAAGCAGAATACCTGAGGGGGATGAAAAGGCAGGGGAATCTTCACCCCCTTACTAGTTTAAGGCCATATATCATCCACTGACAGATAGTCTTCGCCCTGATAACCTTCAAGATGGGCAGCAGATGTCTCGGGCACCTTCTTCAGCAGAGGCTCTCTGCCACCTTCCGGCTCCTGAAATGAAAACCTTATACCTCCCGGGGGTCTTTCATATTTTACTGTTTCATCTATATAAAACAGGTTGAAACTTCAAAAAGTGTGTGTTATTTCATGTGTGAAGTTAAATAAAAACGCTGCATGTAATTAACACGCAGCGCTATCAGTTGTTTATGTTGTGACCCCGGAGGGATTAGTTCGCTACACCCGAAATCTGGCAGGCACACATCCCGCTCATGATCCCTCCGGGCATCAGTTTGTATTGCTAACCCATATAAGGAACAAAATATTGCAATAACATAAACTTGTGCCTTGTGACCCCGGAGGGATTCAAACCCCCGACCTTCAGAACCGGAATCTGACGTTCTATTCAACTGAACTACGGGGCCGGACTTAACCTCTT
>SLKJ01000056.1 GCA_007134675.1 Bacteroidales bacterium | reverse complement strand
TGCGTAAAATTACACACAGACGCATGAAAAAATTTTATGGGAAAGCGCAGCGGTTCATCCTGTAAGTCATAATTTTGTTAATTCTCAAAACAAAATTCTGGCTTTTTACAGGATAAATGTATGATTTCCGGTCTGTATCTGACCGGAACTTTTTTTGGTATAATGCGTATAAACTATTTACAATATCATCTAAATTAACATCTCGCGCCGATTGCTATTCGGGAATACTTTATTATTTTAGCATACTATTAACAGCCCGTTTGCCTATTCAATCTTCTGCATGAATAATATTTGATAGAATGTCAGTATCCGTATCAGGTTTTTCAGATCAAAACAATGAAGGATTCAAATTATTATTTGAAAATTCACCGGATGCAATATTTGTCCAGGATGGAGATGGGAACATACTCAACGTAAACCAGGCAGCCTGTGAACTTCATGGCATTGAACAAGAAAAGCTTGTTGGCATGAATATTCGCGACCTTGTTCCTGCAAGTGAACTGGAAGCATTTATTGAAAGAAACAGGCAATGGTTCAATGGAAAGATAAATTTTTGCGAGGGTATTGTATACTCTGCCGCCGGAAAAAAAATTCCGGTTGAATTGCACGGTAAAATAATTAACTTTTCTGAAAAACCTTCTCTCATTCTGATTGTCCGCGACATTACAAAAAGGAAGGAAGAAGAAGAGCGGATAAAACTTGAAAAGCTGAATTTCGAGAATATCTTCGAAAGCTCACCCGATGCTATTGCCCTGACAACGCTTGATGGTATTATAATAGACAACAATAAGGCTGCCCTGGAATTGTTTAAATTTACCAATGGCAAAAAGTATAAGGATTTCTCTATTCTCAGGCTTATCTCGAGAAAAGACCATAAACGTGCCCACGGCTTTATTAAATCTTTAATTAAAAAAGGATCTATCAGAAATAAAACCTTTACACTGGTCAAAAGTGACGGAACCAGCTTTTTTGCAGAAGTATCGGCAAGCGTTCTGAGGGACAATGACAGGAGACCAGCCAACCTGATAATCATAGTCAATGATATTACCGAGCGGCTGCTTTATGAGAGAAGACTTGAAGAAACTATGGAGAAAGCTGTTGAGTCAGATAAGCTGAAATCTGCTTTCCTGGCCAACATGTCTCATGAAATCCGTACCCCGATGAATGCAATTATAGGATTCTCCAAACTCCTCAGCGCGCAGCAAACAAGTTATTCCGACAACACCGAATATATTGAAATAATTAAGAATACAGGTAATACCCTTCTTAATCTTATAGATGATATTATAGATTTTGCTAAGATAGAGGCCGGAGAGATTAAGGTAACAAACTCAGCCTGCAATGTTCATAAGGTTATGAGAGAGTTGTATGCATACTTTGAAAAAGAGCACATAAGCAATCCTGAATCAAATATCGACCTGATCCTGAATTTGCCTGATCCGCAAAATGAGCTTGTCATGTTAACTGATCAGAACCGTCTCAGGCAGATCCTTTCAAATCTTTTAAGCAATGCCCTCAAATTTACAAGAAAAGGTAAGGTTGAATTTGGATATCAGGTAAACTCCGAAAAAATAAATTTCTATGTAAGTGATACTGGAATCGGGATACCTGAGGATAAGCACAAAATAATATTTGACCGTTTCAGGCAGGTAGAGTTCAACCACAATAAAAAATTCGGGGGAACCGGTCTGGGTCTGGCCATTACAAAGAATCTTGTCAAACTTCTTGGCGGAGATATCTGGGTAGAATCAAAAAAAGGTAAAGGAACAGTATTAAGGTTCAGCCTGCCCCTGATAAGAATGGAGAGTCCAGAGCAAAAAGTACTAAAAACAACTCCGGAAACAATCTACTACAGATGGGATGATAAGGTTGTTCTTGTTGTTGAGGATAATGACCTGAATTCAAAGCTTTTGCTGAAAATGATGGAACCTACCGGAGCCAGAGTTATAATCGCTAAAGACGGTAAACCGGCTATTGACGAATGCAGGGCCAATCCGGAAATAGACCTTGTTCTTATGGATATACAGATGCCGGAGATGGACGGTTATGAAGCAACCCGCACTATTAAGGGTATCAGGCCGGAAATACCCATTATTGCACAAACAGCTTATGCAATGGCAGACGAAAGAGACAAGATCATCTCGGCCGGCTGCAATGATTACCTGTCAAAACCCATCAGACAGAAAGATCTCTACCAATTGTTGAGTAAATACCTAAACCAGAGACAAAAGTAACCTGTCAATTTAGAGTCTCAGCCAGATGATATATCTGCTGAATCAGCGCAGCGGATGATGGTCCGGTTATGATTTACCAGCCTCTACAACGTCATAGTTCCTGTTCACCAACAGATCTGCCTTATGCCTGAGCGACTGAACATTAATATGTTCACGCTCCAGAACCTGAAGTCTGAATTCATCAGTAGTCTCTTTCCCTCTCATTAGCTGCGACATCTTGGTTTCATGGTAGGTAAGCTCAATAAAAACTCTAAGGTCAACATCCTTCGTATTTATTGCATAGAGTCCATCAATTACCAGGAGATGGATTTTCCGGAAATCAGTGATAAGTTTGTCGATCTGGTCGGGTATAATATCAATGCATGGCATGATTGTCTCCCTGTTTTCTTTAAAATCCCTGATATTTCGATTTACAAGAACCCAGTCGTACTCATTGATGCCCACTGATTCTATACCGTTGGTCATTCTCCATTCCCTCCTTAGCAGCGGTGGAACGAGATAATAATTATCGGCATGGAGCACTTTTACCCTGATATCCTGTGATTTAAGGAGCAGGGCAAGAGAATGGGATAGCTCCGACTTGCCCGCACCAGACTCACCGGATATGGCAACTACATACTTATAATCCGGATCATTTTCTTCCTTTTTCATCTTCTCGACAAGCACCCGCTCCATGATAGACTCTGCAGCTTTCTTGTGCAAATCGTTGATTAGTAATATATCTCCTAACATACTGTATACCTGTAATTAACAATCAATGAATTACATTTTGCGTTTGATGTTTATTATTAATTTACTAATAACGAATTAACTTTTCTCTGCCCGGTAATAATTTATGCTTCCTGCCTCTTACCATGATTAACTCTTCAGAGTTGGACGGATCGGCAACAATTCTTATTTCTTTCCGGTCTGTTTCAATTCTGAAATGATTTCCCCTGTATTCAAAGTTGAAGCCTATATTTCGCCAGTGTCCGGGCAGGGCAGGTTCAAGGTGAATTTTCCCTCCCAGAACATTCAGTCCCCCGTAAGCAGTCATTGCCATCAAAACAGTTCCACCCATTACACCGGCATGTATGCCTTCTGCGGTTGTTCCACCCTGTATATCATCATAGTCACTTCTAAGAGCTTGATTATAAAGCCCCCAGCTCAGATTCTCTTCGCCGAGACGAGCCGCAATATATCCATGTACAAGCCTGCTGAGAGTGGAACCATGTGAACAGCGTTTCAGGTAATATTCAAAATTTCTCCGGGCATAGTCTTTGTGCAGCTTGAATCCAAGCTTCTTTATAATTCCTGTAACAGCCTCCACACCAATATTGTAAAAACACATTAGAGTGTCAGCCTGCTTCGAGACCTTATATTTGTCAGGGGATTCTCCTTCAGCCTTGAGAAGGCGGTCCATTCTCGAGATATTATCATATTTTTCCCTGTAAAGATCCCAGTTCAGTTCCTTCAGTTCAAAATAGCCGTCAAACTGCGATATTATTCCTTTATCCGATAAGACCAGATTCATCTTTTGTACTTCATCACGCCAATGATTCAGTTCCTCTTCCTTAAGCCCGGTTTTTTCAAGAACTTCCTCCCTCATCCTGTCATTTATTTTTTCAAGAATATCGAAAGCCCTGTTAAAAAGCCAGACTACCATTATGTTGGTATAGGCATTATCCTTCAGTCCGCCCTGATCTGATCCCGGCAGTTTTTCGTGAAACTCATCAGGACCCATCACGTTATGGATCTCATACCTGCCGGTATCCTTATTGTATCTGGTTTTGCTTGCCCAGAAGCGGCATATTTCAAGGAACATTTCCGCTCCATATTTTTCGATGAACTCAATATCTCCGGTTATGTTATAATAGGTCCAGACATTATATGCAACAGAAATAGATATATGCCGTTGCAGAGAGCTGTAATCTTCACCCCATTGACCTGATACAGGGTTCAGATGTACTACCTGTGTTTCTTCAGACCCATCACTTCCACTTTGCCAGGGAAACATTGCTCCTTTGTATCCATGCTCTCTGGCATAATCTCTGGCAGCATCGAGTCGCCTGTACCTGTACATCATAACCGACCGGGCTACAGAAGTAAAATGCAGACAGTAAAAAGGAAGGATATACATTTCATCCCAGAAAATATGTCCCCTGTATGCCTCACCATGCAATCCACGTGCAGGAATTCCAAAATCTATATCTTTATTATGGGGAGAGGTGGTAACCATTAGGTGATATATATGTAACCGGAGCAATTTCTGCGACAGCCTGTCCCCGACAAGCTTGATATCAGCCCTGTCCCATATGGTATTCCATGCAAAAGAACTATTGTCCAGCAACTTATCAAAAGAGGGCATTTTTCTTCCTCTTTCAATAACATAGGTTAGAGGATCAGGATATTTTCCATCAATATTGTTGCACAGGCAGACGAGTTTTTCAACTCTCAGGCTGTCACCCTGATTCAATTTCAAGCTAAAACTGGTATCCACTCTTCCTTTAACCTGTTTAGACCTGAAGGAGGGTTTAAGGCTTTTGTTGTTGTGCATTACCCTGAGCATGGCAGATTCAGCAATTTTAATATCAGATTGACTTGTGCGGGCAAGTACCCACGAAAGTGCGCCATCTGCACCCTGATTCAGTGGCTCAATATGGTTCTGGTTAAGCTGCCGGTACCTTTTGACACCATCATTGATGAGGTTGGCATTAATTCCTGACCTGACTGTTATCTTTCCGGAATAATTCAAAGGAGTTATATTATACTCAACAGCAGCTATGTGCCTGTCATCCATTCCTGCCATTCTGCGCGATTCTATAAGGGTTCTTTTTCCCTCCTCATCTTCGGTTATAATTTTCCTTTTCAGGAGTCCGTTTTTCAGACAGAGACGGCGATGCATTTCAATGATCTCTGACTTATTAGGATTGAACCACCGCTCATTATCTATTCTGAATGTAAGTAACAACCAGTTGGGGGCATTTACAAAATCTTCATTCTCAATTACACGATCTTCCACTACAGATTTCATCCTGTTAAACAGTCCTGCCATATAAGTACCCGGATAATTGACCGGATTGGCATCGAGTTCCTCAATAGCTCCCCTGGTACCGAAATAACCATTACCAATTGTCATCAGGGCCTCACGTGATCTTTCCTTTACCGGATCATATTCCCGGTATTCAAGCGTCCACATATCTGCCGGAAGACCCTTGCTGAACCACTCCTCTATACCCTTAATTCCTCCTAGTTCCTCAATGTCTTCTACAACCACATCTGCACCGTTGGTGCTCAATTCCATTACGTTATTTTCCCTGGCTACACCAAGGACAAAACCGAAGTTACCCTTTCGTCCTGCCTGTACTCCTGATACAGCATCTTCTACAACCACAGAGCGGTCGTACGTAACCCCCAGGTTATCAGCAGCCACTGTAAATATGTCAGGTTCAGGCTTTCCCTGAAGTCCCAGTTCGGCCGAAACGACACCATCAACCCTTGTCTCAAAAAAATGCAGCAGATTCACTGATTCCAGCACAGGTTTACAGTTCTTACTTGAGGAGGCCACACCAAGCTTTATACCGGCATCTTTCAGATCTTTAATCATTTTGACAGTAGATTCATATACTTTTGCCCCTTCCTGTTCAAGTATTGCATTGAATGCTTCATTCTTCCTGTTTCCCAGTCCGCAACATGTCTCCATATCAGTAGAATCATCAGGACTTCCGAAAGGCAGATCAATATCCCGTGATTTAAGAAATGACTCAACGCCTTTATAGCGGGGTTTCCCATCAACAAAAGGCAGGTAATCACCGGTGTGGGTAAATTCCCTGAAGGGCTCATCATATTTTTTTTCGCGTTCTTTAAGGTATTGATCGAACATATCTTTCCATGCTTTTGCATGTGTAAGGGCTGTCTGGGTTATAACTCCGTCTAGATCAAAAATTACTGCATCAAAGTTGTGCTTTTGCATAATTATTTTATATTTTAACAAGTTCTTAGAGCACTCTGACTAACAAGCTCCATGATCAAAAAAAGAAGTTATAGAAAACCGGGCTTAAAATAAAGCAATATGCAGTGAAAAAACAACTTAATACCATTGTTCTGTAAAGGATTATATTATTTTTTATTAACAAAACAGTAAAATTTCTCCTAACCGGATTAACTTAAAACAACATGAGCAAACTGATAATTGTTTCCAGTAAACTTCCCTTTGAGATAAGAAGTAAGGATGAGGAACCCTGTATGACCGAGAAGACGGGAGGTATAACAGAGAGCCTGAATGCGTTTCATAACTATCTTGACTGCAGTTGGGTCGGCTGGACAGGTAATGAAAATATCCAGCTTGATGATGACCAGGAAAAAAAGCTGTACAAAAAATATGAAGAGAAAAAATGCCATCCAATTGAACTTACTGGTGAAGAGATCTGTAATTATCATAATGGATTCTGTAACCAGACAATATGGCCACTATTCCATTATTTTACTGAATACAGTGAGTTTAATCCTGAATACTGGAAAGATTATAAAAAAGTCAACCAGAAATTTGCCTTCAAGGTACTTGAGTTGGCAGAAGAAGGAGATAAAATCTGGGTACATGATTATCACCTTATGCTGCTTCCTCAAATGATAAGGGATGTCAAACCGGGCCTTTCAATCGGATTTTTCATGCACATCCCTTTTCCCTCATTTGAGATCTTGAGAATCTTTCCCTGGAGAAAAGAGCTTCTGGAAGGTATGCTGGGAGCCGACCTGATTGGATTCCACACATTTGATTATGAACGCCATTTTATGAGTTGTGTAAGGCGTCTGCTGGGATACGACAACATTCTGAATACCCTGTCAATAAACGAAAGAGTAATAAAAATAGATAATTTCCCGATGGGTATTGATTTTGACCAGATACAAAAAGATGCATCACTTTATGGTTCCAGCAAAAACAATAGCAATAACAATAGCAATAACAATAGCAATAACAATAGCAATAACAACAATAATAATCAAGGCTTCGGAAATTTATTCGACCAGCGCAGCCGCAAAATGAATCAGAGAAAACTGATGCTGTCCATTGACAGACTTGATTATGCAAAGGGAATCCCTACCAGACTTGAAGCGTTTGGGGAGTTTCTCAAAGAAAATCCGGAATATCTTGAAAGAATAAGTCTTGCCCTTTTTGTAATTCCGTCCAGAGAAATCGTTGCTGAATACCAGAGTCAGAGAAAAATGGTTGATGAACTGGTTGGAAGAATAAACGGTGAATTTGGTACAATGAAATGGATGCCGATCCTTTACTATTACCGTCACCTGAGCCGTGAAGAGATGATCGAATTGTATACACTTTCAGATATAGCCCTTGTAACACCCTTTCGCGATGGAATGAATCTGGTGGCCAAGGAGTATATTGCCGCGCAAACAGATGGAAGCGGAGTTTTAATTCTCAGTGAAATGGCTGGTGCTGCCAAAGAGATGAGCGAAGCGATACAGGTTAACCCGCATAACAAAACCGATATTATTGAAGCTATAAAAAACGCTTTCAATATGACTGCTGAAGATCAGAAAAAAAATATCAGTACCATTCAAAACCGCCTTAAAATCTATAATGTTGAGAAATGGGCTGATGACATATTAAACAGCCTTGAAAACGTTAAAAAACTTCAGGAGACCAACCTGACGAGAAAGGTATCACAAACTATAACGAACAGTTTCAAGAACAAATACCGGGAATCTAAAAAAAGGATAATTTTTCTTGATTATGACGGTACCCTGACGGGGTTTCACAATGATCCCCAAAAAGCCAGTCCGGACGAGGAACTTTACGATATTCTCAGATCACTGTTAAAGGATAAAGACAACAGGGTAGTAATTATCAGTGGTAGAGACAAGGAAACACTTCAAATGTGGTTCGAAAAGCTTGAAGGGCTGACCTTTATAGCTGAACATGGAGTATGGATAAAGGAACCGGGAAAAGACTGGGCAATGCTTGAGAAAATAGACAGGGACTGGATGGAGATCATACGTCCTACCATAAGGTTTTATGTTGACCGCACACCACGCTCACTGCTGGAAGAGAAGAATTATTCACTTGTATGGCATTACCGTCATGCAGATCCCGACCTTGGGGTAATCCGCGCCTGGGAGCTTAAGGAGGAACTGCGCGACCTTGTATCCAACCTCAACCTTGAAATAATGGACGGGGACAAGGTCATTGAGGTTAAAAATTCAGGTATAAACAAGGGAAGGGCAGCTGCAAGGCAACTGGCAAAAGGGGAATATGACTTTATTATGGCACTTGGAGACGACTGGACAGATGAATATACATTCGGAGCCATGCCACAAAAAGCAATAACTGTAAAAGTTGGTACAAAATCAACCAGGGCAGGATTTTATATTGACTCAGTTGATAGTGTCAGAATCCTCCTTAAAGGGTTGACACAAGCAACCATCTAAAAAAGAGTACACACCCATAAGTGTCCTGGTATTAAGCTGAGAATGCAGGGTTAAAACAGATTCAATCTTTATGAGCTCATATTTGCAACAGATGATAACCGCAGGGGAAGGTCAGGAGCTTGATTTTAAATTTGAAATATCTGACTCAAAAAAGATAGCCCGTACTCTTTCTGCCTTTGCCAATACCCAGGGTGGCACACTGCTGGTCGGGGTAAAAGATAACGGTAAAATTGCAGGAATAAGGTCAGATGAAGAATATTACATGCTCGAAGCAGCTGCCAGGTTATACTGTAAACCTGAGGTCAGTTTTACCGTGAGGCAATGGCAGGCTGACGGAAAAGCAGTTCTTGAAGCCAGAATAGAAAAAAGCAGTGCTCCCCCACACTATGCCCGGTCAGAAGATGGGAAATGGCTTGCCTATATAAGGGTAAAGGATGAAAATATACTTGCCAACAGCATCATGATTAGAGTCTGGAAACGGCAAAATAATCCTAAAGGCACCCTTATAAGGTATTCAGTAAAAGAAAAAATATTATTTGACTACCTGGAGAAAAATGAAACCATTACCTTATCAATGTTCCAGCGCATTGCAGGAATAGGTATGCATACTGCCGGAACCATCCTGGTCAACCTAATAGTACTTGATCTTATTGAAATAGCTTTCAGAGAAAAAAGAGTAGTATATACCCTTGCAGGCAGGAATCAAGAGGTCAGTACCTTATAAACCTTATAACCTCAGGAGGTTTACCTGGTATAACAAGCCGGCAAAAGTATAATCCGGGAGCAAGCAGGCTTCCATCAAACGGTATCTCATAAAAGCCTTCCTCCATTAAACCGTCAAAAACAGTGCTGATGATACGGCCCTGCAAACAGGTTACTTCAATCCTGATCCGGGAAGAATTTAACAGATTAAGTGCAAATGTGGTAAAAGTTGAAAAAGGATTAGGATTTATCTGTATCAGGGCTGTCCCGGCAGCTTCATTTTTACAGGCCTCACCTGCAGACAGAGCATCGTAAATAGTAAGCAATCCAACCTCAACCCGTTTGGTGGAACGGCTGCTGTTGCTTACAGAAAGCCTGTTAAGAACCAGGGTAAACGGTTCATTCCATTTTTCATCTACAACCAGTTCAAAACCAGCAAGGTTTCTGCTGACAAGATCCTCTCCGTCACCCTTTAGCACAAATGCCCCTTCAAAAAGATCACCTTGCGGCATTACAAAGGATAGCAGGGAAGACCCCGATTCAATTTCTGTAAATTCAGGAACAACATTTCTTATCTCCCACATATCATCGGGTATCCCCGCCATCTCAATACAAAATGCAACACCTCTCATCGAAGTCTCTGATTCGCTCATAACCATAATCTGACTGATATTTCCATCTTCAACCGGATCTATCATGAGAGTGGATAAAGGCTCAGTGCTGTCTTTCTGAACCGGGCCGGCCGTTTTTCCAAAATGCAGTCCGATCAAAAGCAGGTCCTTATGGTCTACAACACCATCGCCATTGGTGTCAGCATATGTTGCATCAGCAGGTATCCATTGTTCTATTGTGCGGGGAAGAAATTCCATACTCTCCCATACAGCCGGGGGACCGGTGCCCAGCCACCATGTGCCAAGTGCCAGAACATCGTCGGCATTTACCACACCATCATTATTTGCATCACCGGGAAATACGGTAACGTATGAGGGCCCGGGATTCACCCCCGTTACAAGGATATCATCAATCCTGTTTGTACCGGAGCTTCCCGTTACAGTTCCACCAATACTAGCAGTGGAACTCATTATCCAGCGCAGGAATAAACTCTCCCTGTTCTCCGCCACCTGTGGTAAAGGCAGCTTCTCAAGAACACCGCTCGCCCAATCGCCGGCAACAGTAATCTCCCCGCCATCGACCATGTGCCATTCGACACCATCCAGGCTATATTCAAGGTTGAAATCGCGCGGACCCGTGTTTGAGCCATACTGCCTTGAAGAAACTTCCAGTCCGCCAAATCCGGCAGTTGAAATTTCCACCATCCAGAATCCGAAACCGTCCGACCAGTTATCCCATCCCCTCGAATTGGCAGCTAGACCTGAGGCACCTGCAGCAAAAGTCTGTAAAGATGCACCATTAAGCGTAACATTTGCAGTACGGTTATCAAAAACAGCAACAGAGGGAAGTAAAGACTCATTGTCAAAATCCCATTTTGCAATCGTATGCCGGTAACCTGTACGGGGCAATATTATCAGTAATCCGCTGGGACTGATGCTTTCTTCCCATATTCCGGCCAGACCTCCATAGATGTATATCCCGTCATCATACGAAGCCCTTAATGCAATGAACCAATCCCCCGGGGGCCTCATATATGCTATTTCGGCCGAATAGTGCATACGATCATTTTCATCGATACCCTCAAAGTACATATCACTCCACACCTTTTCGTCCCATTCTGCCGGGTCATCACCTGCCTCACTTACCCCGATCTGAAAGTTGAAAATCTGATAATCTGTAACTCCGGCTGCAAATAGCAATCCCTCAACAGTAAAAAGTTCACCCTCAGATATTTCATTTACTGCAGGCATTTGCAGACGGATATACCCAATACTGAAGGCTATATCAATATTAACAGGCGCGGGTATTTCTGCCGGTAACAGCTCGCCGGCAGAGTCATGGATCAGCAGGTCAGAAATGCTTATTTCAGTTATTCCGGCTAAAGCATTGGCTCCTGCCATAAATGAAATCACCATGAAGGAACCGGAAGAAGCAGACTGGAGAGGAGCAGAGCGTGTAACTGCAAGACCGGTTCTTCCGGCATCAAGATCACCAGAAATGACCAGTCCCCCATCACTCAGTGTTGTTGTTTCAACCCCTGCAAATTCAAGCAGCCTGCTATCGTAGGACACTTCAGCTGAAGCCGAATAGAAATCAACCTCATCATCAACAGAAAGAGTGATCTGAAAAATCTCTCCGGCCTTAATTTCAGAATCTGAAGCCACAGCAGATACATGAACCTGTGTTAAGGCATTGTCAGCAGAGGCAAAAACCATTAACATAAAGGCAGAGCAGGTAAAACTCAACAAAAGTTTCATAAGCATCGGATTTAATTGGTCAAACTCATAACATTTAATATAAATATGATTTACTTATATTAAGTTACGAATGGCAGGCGTGGCCTCCAATTATTCATCCGGGAAAAAAGATTAACGGTCGTGATTGTAACCTGAGCGGTACCGGTTCTTATATGAGAATTGCAATTGCAATGAGCAAGTCAGTGCCAAGCACCGTAACAACATTACTGCCCATGGCAGCCACTATCTTATTATTATCATCACTGTGCCTGATAGCAATGAAGCTTGCATTCAGGGCAAGTGGCAGGGGAATGAGGGCAAGATAAATCCATGTGGATGCGAAGCCGAGAAAAGGAAGCACCAAAATTATTCCAAATGCCATAAACACACCGAAAGCATAAATATATGCTGCCTTTTTCCTGCCGTATCTTATCACCAGATGTTTTCTGCCGCCGTTACGGTCTGCTTCCATATCGGGAAACTCATTTATCAGAAGCAGAAGGGCGGTCAGAATTCCCGGTGGTATTGAGATTAGGATCAATTCAGATGTCACAGTTTGAGCAACAGACATTTCCGGTGAGGCGGTCATTGCGATATAGGTTCCTATAACCACAAGGCTCCCCAGTGCCAGTCCCGAAAAAAACTCACCAAGCATAACTCTGGAAAGCACCGGTGTATACAACAGAATGGTGAGTCCACCGATAACCGAAATGACCAGTATACTCCAGTGTGAAACAACGGAAAAATACAACCCTATCCCAAATGCCAGGAAAAGGGTGACTATAGCAGCCGTCAGCACGGACCGGGGATCTGTTTTGCCGCGGACAATCATGCCGCTGCCTCCGCTGAACGGACTGCGCCGGGTATTAAAGTCAATACCTGTCCTGTAATCGGAATATTCATTGAAAAGATTAACGGAAATATGTGATAAAACTACTCCTGTCATGATCAGAGCTGCATGAAAAAAGTTGAAATCACCGTTAACAGAAGGCAGGAACCTCCAGGTAACAGCAAGTCCGATACCCACCAGAAAGACAGCCAGAACAAGGAAATTAGCCCTTATCTGGGCCATCCATACAGCAAATGAAGATAAATTCTTATCCATGTAAATTTTATATTTGATTTAGCCTCTCATTATTTATCAAATTCCGCGAATATATCTATAATGTTAATAAACAAAAAATAAACAAAATCGTTCATGGCTTAATTTATAAATAGAAGGGTGATTAATTATAAGTCCCCGTTGATCACTTATTTGGTACCCGAATAACATCCACGCCACATTGTGACAGAACAGTGTCTGCTTTTTCAAAATTTTCTGTAAAGCCCAGCAGGTACCCTCCGCCACCTGAACCGCATAACTTAAGGTAAAAATCATCCGTTCCAAGACCGGTCTCCCACAGACCTGTAAAATCAGAAGGTATCATCTCCTTCATATGGATCAGCTGGAATTCGGACAGCCTTTTCAGATGAGACATTAAAGCATTCAGATCAGTATTGAGCATTGAGCCGATACAGTTATTTACAGAAGGTATCATAATATTCTCCACCAGCTCCATAAACCCCTGCTTCCCTGCCTTTTCAATAAAAAGTCTTACCAGGGGACCGGTTTTGCCTGCACCTCCGGTATCAATCAGAAAAATTTCACCCCCGTTAGCTCCGTCCATCCCGGAGATGACCACCAGACTTATCTTTTCATGCGGCTCAACCAGAACAGGGCGGCGCAAATAACAGTTAAGAGGGTCGAGTCCTGAACTGGTACCATGAAACCATGATTCCATCAATGCAAAGATCTTTTTCAGTTCCCGCAATTTATCCAGGTCCTGCAATTTATCGTATCCTGCTGAAGGGTGAAAATCTATCCGGTGGTTGGCATAACGGTCATAAACTGCAGCACACAAAGTCCCCGAACTGCCAAGTCCGTATCCCTGCGGAATATTTGAGTCCAGAAATATCCCGGCTTCAATATCCCTGTTGAATTCATCAGTATCAAAATTCCCTGCAAGCTGACCTTCACGGTTGGCAATCTCAAGCCATGAGCAGTATTTCCTGAGCATTGAATTTGATCTTACAGCAAAATCATGATCAGGGTAGCTTATGCTGTTAAAAAACCTGAGTCCGGCATTAAAACGGATGAAAGGCACTGACAGCGCCATTGAATCAAAAATCACGCTGTACTCCCCAAAAAGCAATATTTTAGAGTAAAACATTGGTGAACCGATATCCGTAATCTTATCTCCCATCTGCACTTTCCTGTTACTTCAGATAAAAAATTCAGCTGTCACTTTCTGTTATCTCCACCGGTCCCTCACCGGTATTGTCATCAATCCATCTTCCTTTGCTGCAGTGAACTACAAGTTGTTGCTCAATTAAATTCTTTACGCTTTCGCGGAAGCGGGCCGGATAAATAAGGTGTACATTCGGACCGGCATCCAGGGTAAAAGCGAGTGGTACCCTTGTATCAAGCCTGAACTGCCTTACCTTCTCAATAATCTGAAGAGTACCAGGTTTAAGCAGAATATAGCCTGGATAAGAGCTCATCATAAGTGAGTGAAGTGTCATGGCCTCCTTTTCCACTATCCTTACAAACTCCTCTGCATCTCCGGCTGCAAGCACCTCAATAAGCCGTCCGGTATGCATTTCAGCCTGTCTGTATCTTACAGTCGCCCATGGATTGGATTCCATAAGGCTGTGCCCTTTACTGCTTGAGACTGGTTTAGGGCTTTCATCAACTATCAGTATTGCATCACCCATATCCTTGAACTCAGCATGAATATTGTCGTTCAGAGGAACTGCATATTCATTTGCGGAGTGCGGGATTTCAGCAGCAGATCCCCATAGGACATATCCCGGATAAACCGACCGTGCTGCACTTCCTGAACCAATCCGGGCCGCATAGGATGCCTTCCTGAAAAAACTGTAATCATCAGATGGGGAACTGAAAAGCATCCTTTCCATGGAAGTCACGCAAAGAGCAATTGCCGATAACGCAGAGGCTGAAGAGGCAATACCTGAGGAATGCGGAAAACTGTTGGTGCTGGAGATGGTCAGATCAAAATCCTTCAGGAATGGGTAAAGATCCCCTATCTGACTCAGATACCGGTCTATCCTCTCTTTGAATGCAGGCAGCTCTCTTCGATCTAAAGAGAATCCTGTAAGGATACCTGACTGCCCCTTTGCCGGAGAATAACCTAACAAAGTTTCAGTATGGGACTTTTTTAATGTAATACTTATAGAGGGGTTTTCAGGAATCTGTCCTTTTCTTTTGCCCCAGTATTTCACCAGGGCTATGTTTGAGGGACTGCGCCACTGAACTGAACCGGATATTTCAGGGAAAGCAGTGACCCGGTTGAATCCATCATCATTATTTTGCATTATAGATTATCTTATCGTAAGGAAAAACTACATCCATACCTTTCTGCTTAAGCAGCGAATATAATTCCACCGCATCGTCCTTCCATGTGATCAATACAAAGTCCCCACCCCAGGCACCAAGGGATTTGAAATAACCTGGCAGGCCTTTAAATATACTATCATTTACAGGAATTTCACCCAGAAGGTCAGATAAAATTGAATCATGCTCTTTCAGCAGCTCATTAAAATGCTCAATATCAGTAATACTTATTATCTCCTCACTTATCTGTGAAACTCTTTTCAGGTTGCGGTCACCCGGTTTTGGGGCGGACAGGTATTTTTTTACTGATGCGGCAGAGTCCTGTTTTTTACCTGTGTAGGCAAAAAACAGATTTTCCCCGAAAGGGGGATTAAACACAACAGGCCTGTATACAGGTTCCGGGAAGCTGCCGGGATAACCGGCAGTCGTCTCCTCAGGCAGGTTCCTTTCGTTGTGAAATTCAAGACGGTATATAAGAGGTGCATCAGACCTTGCACACGCGATATCATAACCGGATCCCTCAGAAACAGAAAAATGAAGGGCAAAAGGATCAATATCAAACATATATGCAACATTGGAGATAAGCGAAGAACTGCTTCCCAGTCCCCACCCCATATCAAATCCGACAGTACTTTCAACAGTTCCGAAAACCGGGGGGCAGGCGGACAAAGATGAGGCATTTACCAGTATCTGCCTGAGAAACCTGGCTTTCTCCATATCACTTGCTGTCTTTATCCGGTATCCGGATCCGCTGAAAACTGCTTCAAACCACCTTTCATCCCCCACCATGGTTGTCCATGAAAGCAACCGGTCATTGTTATTTATGAACTCAAGCGTCTGCCCCATCTGAACCGGCAGCGCCAGTCCCCCGGCTCCGTGCAATATAAGATACTCACCGGTAATAAGCAGTTTGCCCCTCGAAAAATATGAGCCGGATGCTTCACCGGCCCTACTGTGGGCTGAATTATTGTTTACGGATTTGCTTGTCATAAAATCAGTTTCCGGTAAAACAATACTTAATCATTATTAACTCTGAAGTTATTTAAGAATTTCTCAACCGCAGAAAACCCTACCTTTCTGGTGCTGAAAAATTCAATGGCTGCCTTCCTCTCCATATCAGATGCACCAAAATGATTCAGGATATTTGAAAGATGCATTTTCATATGCCCGGATTGAATTCCTTTTGTGACCAGAGAGCTTACTGCAGCAAAATTGCTGGCAAGTCCCGCCGAGGCAATAATTCCCATAAGCTCTGAGGAATCGGGATTTCCCAGTAATTCAAGCGAAAGCTTTGCCATCGGATGCAGGCCCGTCAGTCCCCCAACCGTACCAACTGCCATCGGCAAGGTAAGGCTTAAAGAAAACATACCATTTTCAATTGAGCATGACGAAAGACTTTTATAACGGCCCTCTCTGGCAGCCCAGGCATGACCTGCTGCCTCTACTGCCCGAAAGTCGTTGCCGGTGGCTATCACAACAGCATCAATTCCGTTAAATATTCCCTTGTTGTGTGTTGCTGCCCGATGAACATCCACCCCGGCCATAAGCATGGCCTGCTGAAATTTAAGGGCAAACTCCTCAGCCGGCATATCTCCTGCAATTTCCTGTAGCTCTTTTACATTGCATCTCACCACTGATGTAACCAGGCAGTTATCGGTAAAATTTGAAAGAATTGACATAATTATCCTTAAATCCTTATCTCCGTTTTTAAAACGCCGGTCAGAGCCCACAAAATCTCTCAGAATAACTGCAAACTCCTCAAGACAGGAATTGATAAAATTTGCACCCATCGAATCCCGTGTATCAAAACCTGCAGATATCTGAAAATATCCATCCATCTCTTCAGTTTTATCTTTAAGTTCGATATCGGTGATACCCCCTCCCCTTCTGACCATGTTGGCTGTAATATTCCGGGTTCCCTCCAGTAAATGTTCTTTTAACTCCGGGAAAGTCTCCTTAAGTATAAGCGGATCCCCGCTCCATATAAAATGAACCTGCCCGTTCTTGATCAACTCGTTCACCTCTGTATTAAAACCGCCTTTGGAGTACCAGAAACGGGCACTTCTGGCTGCAGCAGCAACCACAGAGCTCTCCTCTGTCACCATTGGAACCATATACATTTTATCATTAACAATAAAATTTGGAGCCACGCCATAAGGCAGGAAATAGTTGGTGATGGTATTCTCGCTGAACTCATCATGCAGCTTCTGAACCGCCGGATCACTGTGCCTGTAGGATTCAACAACGGCAGCAGCTTTAACCGGATTCTCAAAACCTTTCAGTAGCAGATCCTGTTTTTTATTTCTGTCCAGCTTTGAAAACCCGGGGATGAACACATTTTGATCCATATCATCAGTAGTTTAAAGGTAAGATTATTTGAGATTCAGCTATGGAAGAATTATCAAATAAAAAGTAAAATGGTATATTTCAGTACAAAACGATGACCAAAGCATTATTTCGGCAAACTTAAAGGATATTTTTAAATTTATACATTAAAAAATTTCAATATACAATTTTTTTGTTAACCTGAAACAGTAAATTTCTTAAACAATAACTAAACATATTTAACAGAAAACTGTTTATATATCAATAAAAATCTAAGTTATGAAATTTCTGGTATGTATAAGCCAAGTCCCCGACACTGAAACAAAGATACGTATCTCCCCCGGCGGAGAATCGTTAGATCATACAGAGACAACATGGATTATCAATCCATGGGATCAACTAAGTCTGACCCGTGCAGTTGCATTAAAAAAGGAGTTTCCATCGATTGTTGAATCTGTAACTGTCATTTCAGTTGGAAACGGCAATACTGAACACACCCTGAGAAAAGCACTGTCACTGGGAGCGGACAAAGCACTGCGTATTGATGCAGAACCGCTTGATTCATGGTTCGTAGCCAGGCAGATCTCAGAAATTATAAACAAGGATTATTTCGATATTGTTTTTACCGGTATTGAGTCCAGCGATTTTAACGGATATGCCGTTGGCGGCATGCTTGCAGAGTTGACTGGATATACCTGCCTTCCCGATGTTTCGTCGATTGATATAGCCGAAGGCAGGGTAATGGTTCAGAGAGAAGTGGAAGGAGGGAGAGAAAAACTGGAGGCAGTGGTGCCTTTTATTGCAGTCATTCAGAAAGGTATTGCCTCTGCCCCCAGTATTTCTTCGATGAAGGGTATAATGGAAGCCAGAAAAAAAGATATTGAGGTCGTACCGGCAATTGATGCCGAATATTTTACAGAATACATTCATTATGAACTACCTGCATTGAAAAAGGAATGCGAGCTGATAACAGAAACAAACCTGTATGAGTTGGTGACAAAGCTGCATGCCGAAGCGGGAATTGCATGAAAAGGAGATGAATATTCTGGTACATATCGAAATTATCAATGGAACAGTGCGAAAGAGCGGACTGGAGCTACTCAGTTATGCAAATAATCTGAGAAGTCTCAAAAACGGGAAAGTAACAGCCTTGACAGGATCTGAGGTAAATGATGAAACCATATCATGCCTTGCCCGGTATGGAGCTGATAAAATCGTTGTGACAAAAGGATCCGATAAGTCATTTTCAAACTTATCAGTAAAAGCTGAAGTAATAAAACAGGCAGTGGTGAATGAGGGATCAGAGATAGTGCTTTTTGCCGGAAATATTGGAGGGAGATCTCTCGCACCATTGTTATCGGCCAAATTAAAAGCCGGAATGGTTTCAGGTATATATTCACTCCCAAAAAGCCTTGAACCATTTGCTATAAATAAAAAAGTATTCTCCGGCAAAGCCATTGCCACCGTGACAGTTCGCACACCTGTAAAAGTACTTATTTTACTGCCCAACTCAATTGCCCTGAAAGAGAATCCGGTACCTGCTGAAATAGAGATTTTTGACCCCGGCCTTACTGAAACGGCTTCTCCCATATACTCTGGAATCCGAATACTGGATACATTCAAGACCAATGACCAGGTAAGGCTCACCGAAGCAGAAGTAGTTGTTTCAGGTGGGCGCGGACTCCAAAGCAGGGAGAACTGGAAATATGTGGAGGAACTTGCAGGACTGCTCGGTGGAGCTACGGCCTGTTCCAGGCCGGCCTATGACGAAGGGTGGTGCCCTCATGACGGATATGTTGGACAAACCGGTAAGATCATTTCCCCAAATGTTTATCTCGCACTGGGAATTTCAGGTGCGGTGCAGCATCTTGCCGGAATAAGTTCATCCCGGCTTATAGTGGCCATTAACAAAGATCCGGACGCACCGATATTTAAATCGGCGGACTATGGTATAATTGGAGACATAAAAGATGTTATGCCCAAACTTATAAAAGCGGTCAAAAGATACAGATCCGTTTCCGGATCAACCGCATAATATTTATCAGCTCAAAGCCCGATAGTGCAGAAAGTTATCGCAAGACCTTTCCGATTTAATATTATATATTACTTGCAATTGACTAAATTTTTTTATATTTGACGTCCAATCATACGTTAAGCAAATGATAAAACACCTGACTGTTGAAGGTCATAAGCTTGCTTATCAGTGGATTAATGACAACTCCTGCAATCCTGAAAAGCCCGTAATAGTATTTCTTCATGAAGGTCTTGGATGCATGAAATTGTGGAAAGACTTTCCATTAAGGCTGTGCCGGATGACCGGGTGCCGGGGACTCATGTATGATCGTTACGGATACGGCGAATCTGATAAAATAAAGGGACCAAGGGAAAATGACTTCCTTTATAATGAGGCAGCGTCGGTACTTCCCGAATTACTTCAGAAACTTAATATAACAGAGCCTGTAATGCTTTTCGGCCACAGTGACGGTGGCACTATTTCTCTGATATTCGCCGCGCTCTATCCTGAAAGAACCGTAGCCATTGTTGCCGAGTCTTCTCACATCTTCCTCGAACCTGTTACTATCAGGGGTATAAAACAGGCAATTTTTGCCTACAGCAATAACGGACTTAAGGAAAAACTTGAAAAATACCACGGAGATAAAACCGATTCTATGTTTTACAGCTGGGCTAACGTATGGACCTCAGAAGAGACTGCCGGATGGAGTATCGAACTTATCCTTCCGGAGATCACCTCCCCCGTACTGGCCATACAAGGGGAAAATGACAATTATGGTACCGCCCTGCAGACAGAGACCATAACATCTCACGTAAATGGCCCCAGCAAACTGCTGCATATTCCGGATTGCGGACATATTCCTCATCACGAACACCAGGAAACAGTTCTTATAAACACGGCTGAATTTTTTGCCGGCCAGTTTGAGCTGGTTTGATCAACTTATTACAGCTTCGGGGATTATTGGAGCTGATAAAGCTCAGGTTTACGCCTGGCTTCTTAAAGGCTCAACACCGGGATGGGACAGTACAGTTATAAAACAATTAAGAACAGTTCGCACGGAATTTTCAGGGACAGGGGCAGCAGGTTCCTTGCCTTTGCTTTTCAAGTAACATCCGAAGCCCGGATACAGGAGATACTGGATAACCTGCGTAATGAGCACCAAAAAGCCAGTCACCACTGTTATGCATGGAGAATCGGAACAAATATGGACCATTTCCGAGCAAATGATGACGGAGAACCTTCGGGTACTGCAGGAAGACCGGTACTTGGCCAGATCAGAAGATATAATCTTACGAATATCCTGATAGTTGTCATCAGGTATTTCGGGGGCACACTGCTGGGTACGGGAGGGTTGATAAATGCATACCGCTCGGCCTCGGCAGATGCCCTTGCCAATTCAGAAATAATTACAAAGACCATTGATGAGCTGATAGAGGTAACATTTCCCTATGAAGCAATGAACGATGTTATGAGGGTCCTTAAAGAAGAAAGGGCTGAGCAGGTCACTCAGAGTTTCGACACTGAATGTAAAATTAGAATCAGAATTCCTGTTGAAAGGTCTGAGAGAATTACCGGCCGATTGAAATCAACAGGCAAAGTAAGTGTTGACAAGTTATCAATAACTTATTAACACATATTTTTTGACTGAGAGTTCTTCCTTACTTTTACCTGTAAAACCCTAAATACCTTATAGCGTGCGAAACAAAAGCCTCATTTCAATCAACGACTATTCGAAGGAAGAGATCCTTCGTGTACTGGACCTGGCAGGTGAGTTTGAGAATAACCCCTCTCAGGACATCTTAAGGGGTAAAGTAATAGCAACCCTTTTCTTTGAACCCTCCACACGAACACGGCTCAGTTTTGAAAGTGCGGTAAACAGGCTTGGTGGGAAAATCATAGGTTTCACCGACTCATCATCATCAAGTGCAACAAAAGGAGAAAGCCTGAAAGATACCATTAAGACTGTAAGCAACTACAGCGATCTGATTGTAATGCGACATCCTGTTGAAGGGAGTGCAAGGTACGCAAGCGAAGTGGGTATGGTTCCAATCATCAATGCAGGAGACGGCGCTAACCAGCACCCCACACAAACCCTCCTGGACCTTTACTCCATAAGAAAAACCCAGGGAACATTAAACAATCTTAATTTGTTCATAGTTGGTGATCTCAAATACGGTCGCACAGTCCACTCGCTGCTGATGGGTATGGCCCATTTCAAAGCCACCTTCTGGTTCATTTCTCCAAAAGAGCTCCGTATTCCCAATGAGTACAAACTTTACATGGACCAGAAAGGGCTGAAATATCATGAACACACCGACTTCAGGGATATTGCCGGAGAAGCGGATATAATCTATATGACCCGGGTGCAGAAGGAGCGATTTTCTGACCCTATTGAATATGAAAAAACAAGAAATGCATATTTGCTTAAAAGCAGTATGCTGAAAGGAACAAAGGGAAACCTGAAGATCCTCCATCCCCTGCCACGTGTAAATGAAATCAGCGCCGACGTTGATGATAACGAAAAAGCCTATTATTTCACACAGGCACTAAACGGTGTGTATACACGTCAGGCGATAATCTCGTTGATTCTGGGACTCAAAAACTGAACCTATCATGGCAAAAGATATCAAACAACTGAAAGTAAGCGCCATCAGGAATGGCACAGTAATAGACCATATACCCGCAAATAATCTTTTCAAGGTTATTAATATTCTGGGACTGGATCATATTGACAACCAGATAACCTTTGGCACAAACCTGGAAAGTAAGAAATTTGGCAGTAAAGGAATTGTAAAAATATCAGATAAGTTTTTTGTTGATGAGGAGATTAATCGTATTGCGCTGGCTGCACCGGAAGCAAAACTGAATATTATCCGCGAATATCAGGTAGAAGAGAAAAAGGAGGTTATAGTTCCAGATCAATTCTCAGGCATAGTCAAATGCGTAAATCCTAAATGTATTACCAACAACGAAGATGTTAAGCCAAAATTCAGGGTAATATCAAAGAAGGATGTATCCCTCAAGTGCCATTACTGTGAGAAGATAACTGACCAGGAACACATGGTCTTCATTTAGGCCCTGACATGATGAAAGATGACCTGTTATGGTCAACGAATCCTGTTATGTTCAACGAATCCTGTCATAGGAACGTACCAGCATCTCATCTTTACGAATGCCTCGGGTGGCAAGGAAAACCAGAATAAATGCGATGACAGGAAATATCACTGTTATATTAAAATGCCCTGTTGCATCAAGCCTGTTCCTGGTATGGTAATAATAAAAAAAGAACAATACGTAAAAACCGATCAAAAGCATCAAGTTGAATATGCATATCCTTATCTGTAAGATTCTCCTTTTGTAGAAGAATATGGTCAGAAGACTGAGAGAGGCAGTCACTGCTATCAGGAACCTTAAAGGCAAAACAGATTCAATTTTAATGGCAGTCTCTGCCACACCCTGGTAGATACCAGTAAGACCGAAAGAATAATAATTCCCTGAAGAATCAACCATCTCCGCGAGAGGAGATAGAAACATGGAAAAGATAATTGCTGAAGCCAAAAAAAGGTAGACAGTCTGTATTCTCTGTATCATGTAATATGATTCTTGATTTATTCAGGTAAAGATAAATAATATTTAACATTCGATGGGTGAAACATAAAATCTCTCGGTAAAATAGTCCACAGAAACAGGAAATTGAATATTTTATTTAAAATTTCATAATTTCGCTGCTGCAGCAGTCTTAATAATTATGAGCATCCTGACCCATACTGAACTGATACTGAATCCGGACGGCAGCATCTATCATCTCGGCCTGCTGCCCGGTGTTACAATTTCTGCACCTGGTTTTTACGGACCCCAGGGAAGGGAACTGCGACTGCCTGTTGCAGATGGGCAGCTCAACAAAAAAATTGAGAAATTCAGATACGGGCGGCATAAAATCATCAATTACGAGATGGAATGTTCGGCAATTTACGGATTATCAAGATTGCTCGGGCACAGAGCCATTACTGTATGTGCGATTATTGCCAACAGAATAACGAAATCATACAGCAGCAGGACAGAAAAGACCATTTCAGAGCTTATTGTCAGAGTACTGGAAAAACTGGTGGACTGAGATTATGGATAAAAAAGATATACGCGCACTTATACATCTGCTTGACGACCCTGATGATGAGGTAAGCAACGTAGTTACCTGCAGCCTCAGGGAGCTTGGTACAGATATTATTCCAGAACTTGAAAACGCCTGGGAAAAGACAATTGATCACTATTATCAGCGAAAAATTGAGAATATCATCCAGGATATCCAGTTCATGAATGTAAAAAATAACCTTGCCGACTGGAAAGAATCGGGGGCATCGGACCTGTTGGAAGGAGCATGCTGGATAGCCAGGTACCAGTACCCTTACCTTGAAAACGTTGATGTGCAAAGGTCAATTCAAATGATTTCCGACGACATATGGCTTGAGCTCAACAACAAACTGACAGCATTGGAAAAGATCAGAATAATTAACCATTTCATTTATGATGTGCACAGATTGTCAAGGAATCACAAAAATATCCACTCTCCCCGTAACTCCTTTATCAATTTGGTACTGGAAGGGAAAAAAGGCAATCCACTCTCTCTTGGTATCATATACCTGCTTGTGGCAAAGAATCTTGACATACCTGTTTGCGGTATAAATCTGCCAAAAATATTCCTCCTTGCTTATCTGGATGATCAGTTAAGCCGGAGAAATAAAACCTCCTTCAGAGAAGTTCTGTTTTATATTAACCCCTACCAGAGAGGATCAGTGCTTGGAGAAAGGGAAATAGACCACTATCTGGCCCAGCAAAAGATAGCACCAAAAAAATCCTTTTATACACCCTGCTCTAACAAAACGATAATTGAAAGATTACTGCTCAATTTAGTCCTGTCTTATGAAAAGTCCGGCTATCGTGAAAAATCGGAAGATATGAAAGAATTGCTGAAAATATTTTATGGAGATTGAACAATCAATACTATGCCGCGCTTTAAGAAAAGAGAAAAACCCCATTATTTCAGGAACAGCCATATGCTGAAGAAAATAATCTTATTTACATACGTACTTGTAATATCCCTTATGAGCCTGCTACCGGCCAGCGCCTTACCTATACCCCGGGCAGGATTATTTCCTCATGCCGACAAGGTTGTGCATTTTGGAATTTACGCAGTTTTCACACTCCTTCTGTTCTATACCTGGCCACTTCGATTCACAGGAAAAATAAAACAATTCCTTCCCCTGCTTTATGTTATTATCTGGGGAACTTTTATGGAAATAATGCAGGAGGTTGGAGGATACGGCCGAACCTTCAGTCATTTGGACATACTTGCAAATATACTCGGCTTTTTCCCGGGCTGGCTGGCCTGGAAGTGGTTCTCAGGAAGCAGGTATTATCAGGCGGAGAAGAGGCGGGCCTGAAACCGGAATTACTACAATAAAAGGGCAAAATTTTTATAAATGATCAAAACCGGTTATCAAATATTATTGCTGACCATGGTCTGCCTGAATCTGTTTAACCACCGGGGGGTTTCTGCAGAAAGCAATAAATATATCTATTACAACCTCAGCATTCATGGAGGAAGTGTCCTGCCCCATCATGCTTCTGTTGTCTATCTTAATCGGGAATATCTTAACAGCATTGAACTTAATACATGGTTTGGCCATTATGACGGTAAAGAAACTGGTAATCCCATTCTAGGTCCCGGTTATTTCTATTCAAATCTCGGAAATAAAGATGTATATGGTAATTTTCATGCGGCATATTTTGGTATTCTCAATCAGCGGATAAACAGAAAATTACCTGTCCAGCTTAAGACAGGTGTTGGAATTGCCTACGCAACCAAAAAATTTGACATTGAATCAAACTATTTAAACAGGGCCATCGGTTCTCACCTCAATGCTTACGGTCAGTTATCACTGTCCGGTAAATTCCCGATTACTGAAGATAGATTGATATTCAGACCCGGAATATCTGTTCACCACATTTCAAACGGCCGGGTGGCTGCACCGAATCAGGGAATAAACATGCTAACTTTTAGTGCGGGTCTGGATTTCAGGTCTGATCACACACATTCCGGAACTTTAAAACTGGAAAGGGATACAATAACAAAAGGCAAAGGCCGGTTTTCTTTAGTATTTGCTCCGGGTATTAAGGAAATTGACAGAAGGATAGATAAAAAGATTATAACGTCAAGCCTTATTTTTGATTATGGTTATATATATAGACCAGAGAGAAGCCTTGGATTAGGCATTAGCTTTTTTTACAACGAAACTGAGGCCTATCTTCCATTTGACAGAACTGAAAAAGACGATTCTTTCTTTCCTTTTCAATCTGCCCTGCATATTTCACTTCAGAGAAATATTGGTCCTTTAGCGTTTATACTTCATCCAGGCGTTTACATATATAATCAGGCAAAAGACTGGCCTTACATGACTAACCGACTGGGCATAAAGTATTTATTTGAAAACAACCTCACTTTACAATTCTCAATAAAGGCTCACTGGGCTGCTATTGCTGATTATATTGAATGGGGAATTGGTTATGAGTTTAACTGATATTAAAATACAGATAAACACTGCAGTGAAGGGTTCAGGAGTAGTAATCCCTGTACCAGTCCACAAATAACGCTACCCCCCTGCGTATATCTGTATCGGGACTGTAGCCGATATTTCTGATCAGATCATCAACGTCAGCCCATGTGGCAGGTACATCTCCAGGCTGAATCGGCATAAGATTTTTCCTTGCCTTTTTGCCAGTAGCCTCTTCAATAGCAGAGATGAAATCCATCAGTTTTACCGGATTATTATTACCAATATTGTAAATCCTGTATGGTGCCCTCGAAGCTGAGGGATCAGGCTGTGCCCCGTTCCAGTCATTTTCACCTGCCGGGATGGTGTAAATAACCCTTACCAGACCTTCAACTATATCATCCACAAAAGTAAAATCCCTCTGCATATTGCCATTATTATACACATCAATGGTCCTACCTTCAATTATGGCCCTGGTGAATATAAACAAAGCCATGTCGGGACGGCCCCAGGGACCGTACACTGTAAAGAAACGGAGTCCTGTTGTCGGAAGATTATAGAGATGGGAATATGTATGCGCCATTAACTCGTTGCTCTTTTTCGAGGCAGCATAGAGACTTACAGGATGATCAACATTGTCACTGGTTGAAAATGGCATACTCTCATTTAACCCGTAAACACTCGAACTGCTTGCATAGACCAGGTGCCGGACTTTGTAATGTCTGCAGGCTTCAAGAATATTTATAAATCCACTGATATTACTTTCAATGTAAGCATAGGGATTAGTAATACTGTAGCGGACACCCGCCTGGGCGGCAAGATTACAAACTTTATCAAATTTTTCCTTCTCAAACAACTTAATTATTCCCTCGCGATCCTTAAGGTCCATCTGAATAAATCGGCAGCCTTCATATTTTGAACTTTGCAAGGTTCTGCCATAAACAATACGGGATTTTTCAATACCGGTATAACGTAATCTTGCATATTTAAGATTGACATCATAATAATCATTTATGTTATCAAGTCCTACAATCTCGTCTCCCCTGTCAAGCAATCTTCTGACCAGGTGAAACCCTATAAATCCGGCCGAACCGGTTACCAGAATCTTCATAAAAAGGGTTATAAGATAACAATAATTTAAAGCTCAGTCTTATTTTGCATAACTGACAGCCCTGGTCTCCCGTATTACTGTAATTTTTACCTGGCCGGGATAAGTCATCTCATCCTGGATTTTCCTGGCTATGTCATAAGATAGTTTCTCGGCATCCTTGTCAGATATCTTTTCGCTTCCCACTATAACCCTTAACTCCCTGCCGGCCTGAATAGCATAGGTTTTGAGAACTCCAGGATAAGCAAGAGCCATGGATTCCAGATCCTTCAGCCTTTTTATGTAAGCCTCTACCACCTCTCTGCGGGCACCTGGTCTGGCTCCTGATATAGCGTCACAAACCTGGACTATGGGGGCTATCATTGAAGTCATTTCTACCTCATCATGATGCGCGCCAATAGCATTAACAATTTCAGGTTTTTCCTTAAATCTTTCAGCCAGTTTCATTCCAAGTATCGCATGTGGCAACTCGGGCTCATCATCGGGCACCTTGCCTATATCATGCAATAGACCAGCACGTTTAGCCAGCTTTGGATTCAGTCCCAGTTCTGCTGCCATTATGGAGCTGAGGTTGGCTACCTCGCGGGAGTGCTGTAACAGGTTCTGACCGTATGAGGAACGGTATTTCATCTTCCCAATGATCCGGACAAGTTCCGGATTCAGGCCATGAATTCCGAGATCAATCGTAGTGCGCTTACCGATTTCTACTATCTCTTCCTCTATCTGGTTCTGAGTTTTCAGAACTATCTCCTCAATACGGGCAGGATGTATTCGTCCATCAGAGACAAGCTGGTGCAGAGCAAGACGTGCAATCTCCCGGCGAACAGGATCAAAAGCTGAAAGTATTATTGCCTCAGGTGTATCGTCAACAATTATCTCAACTCCGGTAGCTGCTTCGAGTGCCCTGATATTGCGGCCTTCACGGCCTATTATGCGGCCTTTGATCTCGTCGTTATCAATATGGAAAACCGTAACAGAGTTTTCTATGGTACTCTCACTTGCAACTCTCTGAATAGACTGAAGAATTACCCGTTTAGCCTCTTTACCTGCAGTCATCTTTGCTTCACTCATTATCTCATTAACATATGACATAGCCTCTGTCTTCGCTTCCTCTTTCATCGACTCAACAAGCTGCGCTTTTGCTTCTTCCCCGGAGAGACCCGAAATAGCTTCAAGTTTGTCGACCTGCAACTTATGAAGTTTTCCCATCTCGGCCGATTTCTTCTCAACCAGATCAAGCTGGTTATTTAAATTGGAACGAATAGCGTCAATTTCCTGCTTTTCTTTTTGTGAATCAGCTATTCGCTGGGATAAAGCCAATTCCCTTTGTTTTATTTTCTGTTCGGTCTGGTTTATCCTGTTGTTTTTCTCATTAATAATCTTTTCATGCTCCGATTTCAGCTGGTAAAACTTCTCCTTTGCCTGTAAAATTTTATCTTTTTTTATCACCTCGGCCTCAAGTTCTGCCTCCTTGATTATATTGACTCTTTTCCTTTTAATCAAGATACGATAGATAATATAGGTCAAAAGTCCGCCTGCTAAAAAGGAAACAGCTGCGATTACTGAGCAGAGTGCCGGTGTTATTGCCCCTGTTATGATTGCCGTATCCATTACAATTATTATTATTATTATTGATTATTAGTATTACTGGTTATTAGCATTTTACTATGATCCCCTACATTTGCATCTAATAAAAAACCCGCATAAGTCTCTCTAATTATCGTTAAAACCCCAATTTAACATGGGTGGAGCTGCCATTTCAATTCTGACTTCCAATGTTCCGGTTTCCCGGAACTCCCGGACGAGCCGG
>SLKJ01000096.1 GCA_007134675.1 Bacteroidales bacterium | reverse complement strand
TTTGTGGGATTTCAGTTCAGGGAGCAACTGATGAGTGATCAGCGTCATTGCCCTGATATTAAGAGCCATCATATTATCCAGGTATTCTGATTCAGCATATTCAAATTCCTTTGAGCCCCCCGTACCGGCATTGTTGATCAGGATGTTGATCCTGAAATCTGAAAGTGCCCATTCAGTAAGACCTGCAATACTGGTTTTTTCTGTCAGGTCGGTCTCGAAATAATCACATTTGATCTTGTATTTTTGCTTCAGGGATTCCGCCAGTCCGGGAAGTCCATCATCAGGCAGGGCAACAAGAAGCAGATTGATCTTTCTTCTCGCCAGTTCGGTGGCAAATGCCTTTCCTAATCCCCTGCTGGCACCGGTCACCAGTGCAAATAAAGAATCTTTATCGTTATCCTCTTGTTTATTTTCATGATTGTTCTGTGCCATGGCAGAGATTCATTAAAAAGAAGTATAATGAGATTTCAAAGATAACCTCAATTAATTGACAAATTTAGAAACTAATATTTTGTAATCTTCATTCAGGTATTGAAAATGGGCAATAATTTTATGGCATATGGAGAATAAAGCTTATATTTGAATATAAAATGAATTATTACTGCAGCTTGTTGAGGGCTGCACATTTAGTGCTCAATTCTTTAACCCTTTAAATACTCTAATACTATGGCGAGACCAGTAACATTATTCAGCGGACAATGGGCCGATTTACCTATTGAAACTATGTGCCAGAAGACCAGGGAATTTGGTTACGATGGCATTGAACTGGGATGTTGGGGCGATCATATGGAGATCGATAAAGCAGACCAGGCATATTGTGATCAGCGCCTAGAATTACTAAAAAAGTATGATCTGCAGCTATTTACAATCTCTGCCCATCTTGTTGGCCAGGCAATGTGTGATAATCTTGACCAGAGGCATAAAGCGATACTCCCTCCTTACATCTGGGGTGACGGTGAGCCTGAAGGAATAAAACAAAGGGCTGCCGAAGAGTTGATTAAGACCGGACAGGTTGCTAAGCGACTTGGAATTCAGAATGTTGCCGGTTTTACCGGCAGTTCAATCTGGCATCTGCTTTATTCTTTCCCGACAGTAACTCAGGATATGATAGATGCAGGATATAAGGATTTTGCCGACAGATGGAGGCCTGTATTTGATGAGTATAAAAAGCTTGGTTTAAGATTCTGCCTTGAGGCTCATCCTACAGAGATTGCTTTTGACATCGCTACAGCGAAAAGGGCACTTGAAGCGGTTGATTATCATCCTGCTTTTGGTTTTAATTATGATCCCAGCCATCTTGGATATCAGGGGGTAGATTATGTGAAATTTATCTATGAGTTTGCCGACAGGATCTTTCATGTCCATGTTAAGGATGTATACTGGAATGATGCACCCGGAGATATAGGGGTTTTTGGAGGCCATTCAGAATTTGGAGATCATCGCCGCTATTGGAATTTCCGCAGCATTGGCCGGGGCAGGATAGATTTTGAAAACGTTATTCGCGCTCTTAATGATATCGGTTACAATGGGCCACTTTCCGTTGAATGGGAAGACAGTGGAATGGACAGGGAGCATGGTGCAGAGGAGTCCTGTGAATATGTGAAGGCTGTTGATTTTGCCCCCTCTGACATTGCATTTGATGATGCATTTTCCAAAGACAATTAAGCAGTTCCGGCTTAACATAATATTGGAGCGCAGGGTATAGTTAAACGTATAAACCCCGCGTCTTTCCGTTGCGGTAATGATCTGTCCGGGCTTTACCCGAAGAGGCTGTTTTTGTTTAAAAACTTTGCGGCGCGCAGTAAAAACAGGAGATAAATCCGCCTCTTCTGATGGTGGATATTTCTTTTGTAATGAATTTTTTAGAATTCTGTGACGATAACAAAGGAATGCTTTAGTTTCCCAAATTAAATCAAAGAATAAATGAAAACAAACCGCAGGGACTTTATTAAACTTGCAGGCCTTGCTGGTGCAGGCCTTGCCGGTAGCCAGATTGCAGGTTGCACAGAACGGAAAATGATTGAGCCACCTTTTTTGCTCTCACATAACCAGGTTTTCAATATGTCAGGCTATGCTGCTCCTGAACTTGAGACTGTGCGTATAGGTATAATCGGTGTCGGAAACCGCGGTTTTGGAGCTCTCAGGCGTCAAGTCAGGATAGAGGGAGTTAAAATAACTGCGTTAGCTGATCTTAATCCTGCGAATGCTTCCCGGGGTAGAGAGTTTGTGAGGCAATTCGGGCATGAACCTGCTGTTTATTCGGGAGGGGAGGATGAGTGGAAAAAGCTCTGTGAGAGTGATAATGTGGACCTTGTTTATATTTGCACCCCCTGGCATCTCCATGCTTCGCAATCGGTTTATTCCATGGAAAATGACAAACATGCCGCTACAGAGATCCCGGCTGCACAGACAATGGATGAATGCTGGTGGCTGGTTGAAACATCGGAAAGAACGAGAAAGCACTGTATAATGCTGGAGAACGTATGCTATGATTTTTTTGAGATGATGACCCTGAAGATGGCCAGGCAGGGTTATTTTGGGGATTTGGTTCATGGCGAGGGTGCCTACATTCACGATCTGATGGACTTAAATTTTTCCAAAACTGCATTTGCTGATATGTGGAGGCTGGAAGAGAATTCTACGAGGAACGGAAATTTATATCCTATGCATGGTCTTGGATCAATTGCTCAAATTATGGATATTAATTATGGCGACAGAATGGATTACCTGGTATCAGTTTCCAGCAATGATTTTATGATGGGCAGGAGAGCAGTTGAGCTTGCCAGGGAGGATGATTTTTGGCATCAGTATGTCGGATTAGATTACCGGGGAAATATGAACACCAGTATTATCCGGACCGGAAAAGGAAGAACAATCATGCTTCAGCATGATGTTTCTTCACCGCGTCCATATACAAGGATCCATCTGATCAGCGGAACCAAAGGAATAGCCAGAAAATATCCTGCTCCGGCCAGAATTGCTACAAGTCACCGTAGTTGGATTTCTGATGAAGAGTTCAATGAACTTGAGGAAAAGTACACACCCGAGATAACCAGGAGGGTGGGATACATGGCCAGGCAAATAGGAGGTCATGGAGGTATGGATACTATGATGGACTGGCGTCTGGTTGATTGTCTTCGTAACGGGTTGCCTCTTGATATGACTGTCTATGATGCTGCCTTATGGAGTTCAATAATTCCCCTTAGTGAGTGGTCTGTTGCAAACCGCTCGATGCCGGTTGATGTGCCGGATTTTACTGGCGGATCATGGAAAACCAATCGTCCGTTAATGGATATAATGCTTGAAAAGGGTGGCAATACGAAACTTATATGACCCGACGGTTTAGCTTTTATCCTGATGATATTTATAGCATATTTCGTTGAAGTCTTTTTTACCGTTTTCTTCTATGAAATGTTTTATGTTGGTCATTGTTGTTGTTGCAATGTTGTGCATGGCTTCTCTCGTGAAAAATCCCTGATGTGATGTTATGATTACGTTGTTGAATGTCAGGAGCCTGGCAAGTATGTCATCGTTCAGCACCCTGTTTGAAAGGTCTTCAAAGAAATATTCTGCTTCCTCCTCATAAACATCAAGTCCGGCGCTTCCTATTCTCCCGCTTTTCAGTCCCCCTATCAGATCTGCAGTTCTGATGAGCTTGCCTCTGCCGGTATTGATTATCATAACCCCGTCTTTCATTTTTTCAATGCTCCTTTCATCTATCATATATTCAGTTTCTTTGGTAAGCGGACAATTAAGGGATATTATGTCTGATTGCTCAAAGATCTCATCAAGTCCCACATAATTGCAGCCTGCTTCCCTGGCAAACTCATCGTCAGGGTAGGGATCATATGACAGGACATGCATACCGAAACCCGATAAGATTTTAATCAGAACTTTTCCGATTTTTCCGGTACCTATCACGCCTGCATTTTTTTTGTGCATATCAAACCCCATCAGTCCCCCCAGTGAAAAATTGGAATCTCTGGTCCTCCAGTATGCTCTGTGTATCTTACGGTTCAATGATAGAATAAGCGCAACAGTATGTTCGGCAATTGCATTAGGAGAGTATGCAGGTACCCTGGCTACACGGATTTTGTTCTCTGCAGCCTTAAGGTCGACGTTATTAAATCCTGAGCATCTTAAAGCAATCAGTTTTACGTTGCATTCATGAAGCTTATCGATAACTTCAGATGAAATCATATCGTTAACAAACACACATACAACATCCGCACATTCGGAAAGGACGGCATTGTCGGTAGTCAGGTTGAACTTGAAATATTTTATATCATAACCGAAATCACTGTTTACTTCATTGAATATTTCCCTGTCGTAAGGTTTGGCATCGAAAAAAGCAATTTTCACACTCATGGTATTTAATTTTAAGGTATTGAAACAGTCTTCAAAATTAACAAAAAACAATCATGTTTTCTAATTTTACAAAGGCATATCAGCAGATAATTAATTATGTGGTAACAAAAAAACTGACTATGAGAACAAAGAAATTAACCTCAATAAATCCAGCCAGCGGAAAACTTGTCCGGGAGTACGACCAGCATAACCACGATGAACTGGCAGCCATTATATCCGGAGCTGAAATAGCTGCTGAAGAGTGGGAAAAAGTCCATTTTTCAGAACGCTCGTCGCTCATGATGAAAGTTGCATCAACATTGAGACAGAACATGGAAAAGTATGCCCGGCTGATTACCACTGAAATGGGCAAACCCATACTGCAATCGAAGGCAGAGATTGATAAATGTGCCGGAGTTTGTGAATATTATGCCCGGAATGCTGAAAAATTCCTTGCAAATGAATATGTTGATGCAGGTGGCAGGGATAGTTTTGTAGCATTTAATCCGCTGGGTGTTGTGCTTGCTGTGATGCCGTGGAACTTTCCTTTCTGGCAGGTTTTCAGGTTTGCTGCCCCGGCCCTGATGGCGGGGAATGGAGCTTTACTTAAACATGCCTCAAGTGTTACCGGGACAGCCATAGCTATAGAGACCTTATTCAATGAAGCAGGATTCCCTGAAAATCTCTTCAGGACACTTAAGATTGGCAGCCGTAATGTCGGAAAAGTTATTGAAAATCCTGTTATAAAGGCTGTTACACTTACGGGCAGTGTCAATGCCGGGCGGGCAGTGGCGGCCAAGGCAGGTGCAGAGTTAAAGAAGACAGTGCTTGAGCTGGGTGGCAGCGATCCTTATGTAATCCTGGAAGATGCCGAACTTGATACGGCCGTTCCGTTGTGTGTCAATGCACGCCTGATTAACAGCGGACAAAGTTGTATTGCTGCTAAGCGTTTTATAGTGGTTCGATCGAGACTGGCGGAATTTGAGAAGAGATTCGTTGAGGAGATGCAGAGCAAAAAAATGGGCGATCCGATGGATGAAAAGAACGACCTTGGGCCCCAGGCATCAGAATCGTTGAGGGATTATCTGCATGATCAGGTTACCAAAAGCATTGAAAAGGGAGCTAAGTGCCTGTTGGGCGGCCAGATTCCGGAGCATGAAGGTGCCTGGTACCCGCCAACAGTACTTTCCGGCGTTAAGTCCGGGATGCCCGCTTATGAGGAGGAGGTATTCGGTCCAGTTGCAGCTATAATTGCGGCTGAAGATCAGGAAGATGCAATCCGGATTGCAAATGATACACAATTCGGGCTCGGTGCCGCAGTTTTCACCGGCGATATTGAAAAGGGAACCGGAATTGCCGGGAAACAGCTTCAGGCAGGCTGCTGCTTTGTAAATGATTATGTCCGTTCAGATCCCCGTCTGCCTTTCGGCGGAATCGGCCACAGTGGATATGGCAGGGAGTTATCCTATTTCGGCATAAGGGAGTTTACCAATATCAAGTCTGTATTTGTTAAGTAGTTACTGTAAAAATCTCAAACTCACCTGAGCATTTCTTTTTACAATATCAGACTCTTGATAAGAAAAAATAACCCGTCTGAAATACCTGAAAATTCAGACGGGTTGTTGGATAATTTATTGCAATTAATGATTCATGGGTGATAGATGTTCATGGTGTATGATCCCCATGTCCCTATTATTGATCCGTAAGGTCTCGCACCAAAAATCCCTACAGAATACTCAACACCCTCCTGAGCGTTTTCTATGGTCAACTGACCTGTCTGCCCCGGATTATCGGCCACTACATTTCCTAATCGTGTTCCTGAGCTATGAATATAAGCATAGATTCCTATTCGGAGATCTTCGTCTATTTCTGAAATCTCAACCCTGATGTCGCCATCTTTTTCAGCCGTGAAGCTGTACCAGTCCATGTCTCCGCTGTAGCCATCGTCATAAGAAAATTTTGAATATACAATGGTAGCATTAATGTTGTTATATGGAAGGACGCCCAGTTCGTAGGCTGCGGTTCGTGTGTCGTTAGGTTCGTAATTGTCAACCATGTCCATTTCCGAAACACTTATTGTGTAAGCTCCGGCTTCGCCAGTAGTAAAAGACTGGCTCACTCTGAAATAGTGACTACCTCCCTGGGTGGGAACATTTGCCCGCAGGTTAGCTCCCCTGTTTGCCGAGGTTGGATTCATCAATTCAACAAAATCTGCATCCTGTACTGTAAGTCTGGCCCGCAAGTTTTCTCCTGCATCCGTGATAGTAAACTCCAGTCTGTCCCAGATGCCATCGTCATCTATATCAATACGAAACCAGTGTTCTTCGCTTGCTGTTGAGAGGTTTGCCCGATACTCAAGGTCAGGTTCTATTAATACAGCCTCAGAACGTGTAGGACCCGGGATAAAGAAGCCAAAACCATTTTCATCATCTTCTTTTTCACAACTTGTAGTTACTACAAGTAATAATGATGCTAATAAAACAATCGTGCCGAAAAATTTCTTTTTTTTCATAACAATGAGAATTTAATTAATTTGTGATTAAACAATAAAAAATATATAAAATATGATGTTTATATAGCTAAATACTGGATTTAAAAAGTTGTTTTCATATAAAACACTACGGACATAATAAGTAATTGTTGCATTAAATCCAGATTAATTTCACAATAATTTATGCCTGTTTTGTGAGGGTTTAAAATATTTTATGTAACTAAAGCTCTTATATTTAGCATTATAATTGCAGTTCCTGTTTTACTGGATTATTTCAGTGACCATACCCTTCTAAGAGTCTTATAAATAAAGGATCAGATTGAAATTTTGAACCGGGATTAAAACGGGTTTTGAATAAAGGCTGATAAAAGGATCCTTAAAGGCAGATTACGGTTGACTGCCAGGGTTGCCTTTTCGGCAAGGTCAAAATCAAGGTTATCAATTGTGCGCTACTGCATGGCTTTTCCTGCATACCAGGTACATCTCAGGTGTTTTCCATTATGGAGCATCTATGAGATAAAAAATTTTGAGCACCATGCTTTTATTTTCTCTCGCTTCTTAAACCATGCTTTATAATCCACAGCGTTGCTTTGGAAGGGCCGTTCTTTTGCCATTCTGAAATAATTTTTTTGGCTTTGGATGGATCTTCCTTCATTAAATCGTTGAGATTATTGCCAACACTTTTTTGAACAAACCTTCCCACAGGCCATAACCACCATCCGTAAGTAAACATAACCACAGTGGTTTCAAGTTC
This sequence comes from Bacteroidales bacterium, assembly GCA_007134675.1. GTDB lineage: Bacteria > Bacteroidota > Bacteroidia > Bacteroidales > PUMT01 > PXAP01. The sequence goes on along the minus strand of SLKJ01000096.1, from coordinate 2,383 downwards.
CGGTCCCAGGATTTTCTTAAAAATGGAAATGGTTTCAGCATAGCTTCCGGGCATAAACTGCTCAAAAGCATCCGCAAATAAATCTTGTCTTTGAAGAAATTCCTTACCATCCAGTTCTGCGGCAATCTTTGAAACAAAATCTTTCTCGTTAAAAGAGGGCATTACCTGTTTAACTTTATCAGCCAGAAGCTGTGCGCAGTCGGTGTCGTAGTAATCTTTGAATTTTTTTACCGGTTTATTTTTCATCGTTCAATTAAATAAAACGAAATTATTACCTGTTTTTTCTACAGGTTTTTGTGCGCACATCATATTTTTGTGTACAAAATAATCTTATACAAAATTACAATAAAGGTAATTTAATCTAAATAAGAGTTGGCAGATTTTAGGCAAAATTTGTTACATATTTACAGACGTCTATGAACAATACAGTAAAAGGAATGACCTCTTTTTTTATTTTTTTGGCAGTGCTTTATGGATTCCTGATTCTATTTTTCTATTTCTTTCAATCCGTTTTATTGTTTTTCCCTCAGCCCCTTTCATCCCGGATTGAGATGAATGGAAAAACGGAAGAGATAAAAATAAAGTCGTCCGATGGCAATGTGTTGCACGGATGGCTTTGCCATACCGGCAGAAATGGCCCTCAAAAGCTTATTATTTATTTTGGCGGCAATGCGGAAGAGGTTTCGCATATGATACCTGTAGCATCAATGTTTGAAGACTGGGCAATGCTTTTGATAAATTACCCGGGTTATGGCAGGAGTGAGGGAAAACCAGGTCAGGAAAGCTTTTACAATGCAGCTCTGGCTATATACGACTATGCTGCTAAAAGGGATGATATTGACACTAGCAATATTATACTAATGGGCAGGAGCATAGGTTCCGGATCAGCTGTCTACCTGGCACATGAAAGACAAGTAAAATCGTTGATTTTGATCTCCCCTTTTGAAAGCATTCGTGCAGTTGCAAAATCAAAATTGCCATTCATACCTGTAAGTCTTATACTGAGGCATCATTTCTCTTCAAAAGAATTTGCAGTTAATATTGACATACCTTTACTGGCAATATATGGTGCAGCAGATAATATCATTCCTCCGGTACACAGCAGAAGGTTTGCAGAATACTGGAGAGGCGAAAAAAAACTGATTGGGCTGCCCTCCTTCGGCCACAATGATATCTTTTTAAGCAATCAGCTGTGGAGGGAAATAGAGGAGTTTCTGAAAAATCCCGATGAACTTTCAGGTGTTTAGTATTGATTTAACTTTCAGATGTTTAGTATTGATTTGAGATGTTCTGGTATTATTTTACCGGATTTTGCAAATTTTTTACCGGAGTTTCTATAATTTTGCCTTCCGGAAAAATGAAAAGATACTCTCAACATACTGCCTGCTTGCTGCTGCTGTTTTTCGGATATTCCATCCTGTTCCAGAACCTGCATATTCTCCTGCATGATCATGGGGATTATAACAGTAATTGCAGCTCAGAATCTGCTCACAGCCGCACTGCCCATTTTTGCATTTCGGATAAAGGTTGCGGACATTCATCCGGAGGCACTGATCAGGATAACTATCCAGATCATCCGAAGCAGCCAGGGATAAACAATTCTGATCACAATACCCATAAGGCTATCCACTGTCCGGTATGTGAACATGAATTTGCCAAATTCAGCTTTACCAAAGTATTCAATATTGATTTTTCCGCGGAAGGTATAGAATTTGTTACATCATGTCATTATCAGGCTCCCCGAATCCTGTATAAGGGCAATCATATCTCCCTGAGAGCTCCTCCCTCCGTTGTTTAAAATATACCAGACAATTTTATTTTTACTTCACGGCAGATTAGATTATGCCGGAAAGTTTCCCGATGCCAGCGGATATTAATCCTTTAATTTTTTATCATGGTAGGGTTTCCTGCAGCATTCAGCAGGTAGGTTCCGGTGGTTAGTCTTGCGGACTGGTTAATACAACCCGGGTATAATAATATTGTTTGGCGAATAAAAGGCAATTCTGTAATTGTATTACCGGATCCGGTTTAACCTTTCTTTCCGGTATCTTATCATTGATAATTCAAATATTTTCAGGAAATGAAGAGGCTTGTCTGTCTGCTTCTTTTCAGTATGCTTCTTATTTGCTCTGCTGCGCAGGTTGACTCTTTTATAAGGGTCAGGGTAGTGAATGAGAATAGTGAACCTATGGAGGGCGCAACCATTGTTGTGGATGGTGGCCGGCACATTGGTGCCTCAGACTCTAACGGCTATTTTAGTTTTCCTGCAGAGGGAAGGGACAGCCTTAAGGTTGCTGTCTCCTTTGTCGGTTATGCGAAGATCGAAAAGATCCTTGATTCTGCTAATGCTGATAATGCTGTTGATCCTGTTGATGCTGTTGAT
>SLKJ01000183.1 GCA_007134675.1 Bacteroidales bacterium | reverse complement strand
TTGGCAGAAGAAAGAACGTGTATACTGTAGCAAAAAATGCCGTTGAAAAAGGTTTGCAGTATGCATACAGGGACCGCAAAAAAAAGAAAATCACTTTCAGGGGATTATGGATACAACGTATTAATGCTGCAGTGCGTGAGCATGGTATGTCTTATTCGGAGTTTATTGGAGCAGTCAATAAAAAGGGAATTGCACTTAATCGCAAAGTCCTTGCTGACCTGGCAATGAACCATCCCGATGCATTCAAGGCAGTGGTTGACAAAGTAAAAAAGTAAGATTTCTTTTTCACAGAATAAAGCCGTCTCTTCATTGCAGAATGAGAAGGCTTTTTTTATGAAGGAAGTTTCCTGAAAATTAAACGTTCGGTTATGCAAATAGCAATAATTGGTTATGGTAAAATGGGCAGGGAGATTGAAGCAGCTGCCCTTAAAAAAGGATACGGAATAGTGCTGAAAGCAGATAAAGACAATACTGAACAATTGAACTCAGAAATATTAGGCAGAGCAGATGTTGCACTGGAATTTACCACCCCCGATACAGCAGAGGATAATATAATTGCCTGCTTCAATGCAGGAGTTCCCGTTGTTTGCGGTACCACAGGATGGACAGGCAGACTACCTGAGATAGAATGTTTATGCAGAGAAAAGAATCAGGCGCTCTTCTACTCCTCCAACTTCAGTATCGGAGTGAATATCATGTTCAGGCTTAACCGCTGGCTTGCCGGGGTAATGAACCGGTTCCCGGCTTATGATGCAGAAATTGAAGAAATACATCATATACATAAGAAAGATTCCCCCAGCGGCACTGCCATAACCCTGGCAGAGGATATGCTGAAAGAACTGGAAAGGAAAACCGGATGGATAAATGATCATACCCAAAGTCCCGAATTATTGCCGGTAATTTCAGAAAGAACAGGTGAGGTTCCCGGTACACACACCATAACATACAGATCACACTCGGATGTACTTGAAATCAGACACCGGGCTCTGAGCCGGAGTGTTTTTGCAACAGGTGCAGTAATTGCAGCAGAATTTATTAGAGGAAAAACCGGCGTTTTCAAAATGGAAGACCTGTTGAAGATTTAACTGGTTTCAAATGAAAGATTCTGTAAAAAGATTTTTAAGCCCCGCTTACTTAACATTTGCCATATTTTCAATTCTTTATATTCTTTGGGTATTATGGATGGAAAATTTATGGCTGCTCCCCGGAATAATCATAATATTTGACCTTTTCATTACCAAAAAAGTCAAATGGCTGTTCTGGAGAAAAAAGGGTCTTATTAAGAACAAAATAATCATTGAGCTTATAGATGCGGCAGCATTCGGTATTGTGACTGCCACCTTTATCCGGCTCTTTTTCCTGGAAGCCTATTCCATTCCTACCTCTTCTATGGAAAGATCTCTGCTTATAGGAGATTATCTGTTTGTAAGCAAAATCAACTACGGACCTAAGCTTCCCAACACACCCATCTCCTTTCCCTTCACTCATCATACTCTGCCACTTACAAGAAATGTCCCCTCATATCTGGAATGGATCAGTATGCCATATAAAAGGCTGTCAGGCCTTTCATCAATAAACAGAAACGACGTGATAGTCTTTAATTTCCCGGAAGGTGACACAATGATAACAGAGTACCCGGACCAGAGTTACTATGCACTGGTCCGCCAGTACGGAAGGGAGTTTATCCATGAGCAGTTTAATCTGGTAAGAAGACCGGTGGACAAAAGGGAGAATTATATTAAGAGGGTTGCAGGTCTGCCCGGCGATACCATCAGGATCTCGGCAGGGATTCTTTATGTTAACGGACTTACGGAAGAAAAAAACAAAAAAATGCAATATGATTATTTTGTTCAGACTGACGGAACACTTATTGAAGATGATCAGTTCAGCAAAATAGGAATATCGTTAGCAGACGTAAAACTCAATCCCAGCCGGTCATTATATGAACTTCCCCTTACTGAAGAGCTGAGGGACCAGGTTGCTTCATTGCCAAATGTTGTATCGGTTAACCGCTATGAGAACAGGAATCCCTACTCCGGCATACATACCGTATTTCCATTTAGCAGAAACTTTCCATGGAATGAGGATAATTTCGGCCCGCTGATTGTACCAGAGAAAGATACAAAAATCAATATCACCACCGAAAATCTGCCTCTCTATCACAGGCTCATTACTCTTTACGAAGGAAATGATCTTAATGTAGTAAATGATGATATTTATATTAACGGAACAAAAACCTCTACCTACCAATTCAATATGGATTACTATTTTGTACTTGGAGATAACCGGCACAATTCAGCCGACTCCAGGTTCTGGGGGTTTGTGCCCGAAGACCATGTTGTCGGCAAAGCTTTTCTGGTCTGGTTATCGATGGACAAAGAGAAAAAATTTCCTGAAAACATAAGGTGGGAAAGGATGTTTAAAAGCATTAATTAACTTTACATGCATTATACACAAACAATTCTTAAATGGAACTGCTGAAAAAACACGCTGCCTGGATCAGATTTGGCATAGCAGCACTGGCCTGGGTGCTATGGGTAATATGGCTGGGCAATTACTGGTTCATGCTGGGTCTGCCTATAATTTATGATATCTACATCAGTAAAAAGGTAAACTGGACTTTCTGGAAAAAAAGTGAAGGGAAAAACAGTACCTTTATTGAATGGCTGGACGCTCTTATATATGCAGTTATTGCAGTTACATTCATAAACATTTTCTTTTTCCAGAACTACAAAATTCCAACCGGTTCAATGGAAAAAGATCTCCTGATCGGAGATCATCTTTTTGTCAGTAAACTCAGTTACGGTCCCCGCACCCCTATTACGCCCATTTCATTTCCTTTTACACACCATACCATGCCCCTTACGGCATATACAAAGTCATACGTGGAATGGGTCCAATGGCCATACAAAAGACTCGCCGGAATCAGGGAAATAGAAAATAACCATATTGTGGTGTTCAACTTCCCCGAAGGAGATACTGTCATACTTGAAATGCAGGCTCAAAGTTATTACTCCGTTTTACGACAGGTAGCAAATGAGCTTTATGACAGGGAAAGGCGCAACAAGCCGGGACCGGGCAATATAAACCAATATAAGCCGGAAGCCAGGGAGTTCCTTGAACAGAACTACAATATAATTTCAAGACCTGTAGATAAGCGGGATAACTACATTAAACGGTGTGTTGCCGTAGCGGGAGACACTCTGCTTATCTCCGGGGGAGAGATTTTCATTAACGGGCAGCCTGCAGATAATGAGCTGGAAAACCTCCAGTTCCAGCATATAGTGCGGACAGACGGAACTCCACTCAATATGAGGGCACTTGAGAGACTTGATATATACAGCGATGATGTTACCCGGTATTCTTCTTCTGAGTACTATATACCTCTTACAAGATCCAATGCTGAGAATATAAGAAACTTCAGAAATGTTACCTCCGTAACAAAATGGGAAAATCCTGCCGGTAATTTCTCCAGGGCCGTTTTTCCTCATGATCCGGCGTTTCCCTGGAATGAAGATAATCTGGGTCCGCTGGTTATACCTGCAAAAGGGATGACCGTCGCTATTGACAAAAATAATATTTCCAAATACAGGAGGATAATTGAGGCATATGAACACAATGCCCTTGAAATAAAAGATGATGCCATTATCATTAACGGAGAAAAAGCAGAGAGCTACACCTTTCAAATGGATTACTATTTCATGGTCGGTGACAACCGGCATAATTCTCTTGATTCCAGATTCTGGGGATTTGTACCTGATGACCATATAATAGGTCGTCCCACTTTTATCTGGCTGTCGCTTGATAGAAACCGGTCGGGACTTGGAAAGATCCGGTGGAACAGGTTATTTTCAGGAACAGGATAAGAATCTGATAAAGCGTTGTACGCCAGCAAACTTGCACAAGTAAAATCAGGATGATCATAAACCCTTGATCAGAACGGAAATTCCTCAAAATCCACCTCTCTGTCAACCCTTTCCGTTTCAGGCCGGTCGGCAATCTCGTGCCTTGGATTTCCATCAACATAAATTGCCCTGTAGGGTCTTGTGGGGCATATGTACTCGCAGGCACCGCATCCTACACAGGTAGCTTCATTAATTTCAGGAATGGTCAGCTCGTCTGTATATGGCACCATATCACATGCACGGGTCGGACAATGTTCCGAGCAGGCTCCACAGGAGGTTTTATCAGTATAAACCACACAATTTTCCTTTTCAAATCTGACAACACCAATCTGCGTAACATGTTTTTTATCCTGGGTCAGAGGCAGGATGGCTCCGGTCGGACAAACCTCACCGCATGAGGTACAGTCGAAATTGCAGAAGCCTGCATGAAAATCCATATGCGGCTGTAGCAGTCCGCTAACCCCGTATTCCAGAAGTGAAGGTTGCAGAACATGAGTGGGACAAACACTGACGCAAAGGGTACAGGCAGTACAGGCCTTATTGAAACTACTTATAGAGGCTGACCCTGGAGGAGTAACCGGATAATTCTTGATCTCAGGTATTGTAGTATCCTGTTCAGGTGTAGGTATATCATCGACCGATGCCTTTGAAAAACGATTTATTCCAAACAACAGTATAAGAAAACTCATCAGAAAGCTCCGTTTTGATTCATCTGTAGCCTTCGCCGGACCGGGAGCGACTGTTTCTGAGGAAACAGGCAGGGGTTTCCTGTGATTGACTGAATATTTCACGGCATTGTCGGGGCATATTTTCAGGCAATTATAACATGCAACGCAACGGGAAAAGTCAACCTCCCCATCCCTGAAACTCATACATGATGATTTGCAGATCCTGTCACAGCGACCGCAACTGGTGCAGGATTTTTCGTCAATATATATGCGGAAAAGAGAAAATTTCGAAAGGTAACCCAGTAATGTACCAACGGGACAAACCGTATTGCAGTAGAGCCGCCCGTATCTGTACGACAACCAGAGTATCAATGCGAGCATAACAGCAGGGTAGATAAGTATTTCCCAGCGAATAGCCGGTATGCTGACCGGAAATACAGCATATATACCCCTTGATGTGAGTATCGGCGACAACCAGTTGTTTACTTCCAGCACTAAAGGTTTGGCAAAATAGGTAAAAAATCTTCCAAAATTACTGTACGGGTCAAGCAGGTTTAGAATAAGGATACTCCCTGAAATCAAAAAGACAACCGTCAGTCCGAGTAAAGAATATCGCAGAATATTATACGGTTTTGCATATTTGTATGGCCATTTCTTCCTGCGGAGCCTGACAGATAACCAGGATACCACGTCCTGAAATATGCCGAGCGGACAAATTGTGGAACAGTAAACCCTTCCAAAAAGTGCTGTTAAAATGAGGATTAAAATAAAACCGACAGCAGAAAGGCTGAGAACCTGAAGTATTTTAACTACTGAAGGAGCGAACTGCAAAAACAGGAAAGATGATATGAAACTTTCCGAAAACTCCTGGCGGAAATCAATAAATATAAGCGCTGCGACAATGAGAAAGAAAAGGGATACAACAACTCTAACGGTTTTCAGGTGTCTGGTCAGCATCAGTTAACAGTTAATTAAATTAAATAAACAGAGCGGTGTCCTTAAAATGTCAAACCCTGTCCACAGCTCAAAAACCAGTTGCGGACAGGGTTGAGAAATTGATCAGGCGGTTAATTATACTACTATCCTGTGAATGGACTGGCTTTCCAGATCCATATTTCCAACTCCCAGCTCATGGGCTATTCTTATATGCCCAACCTGCTCAGGTGAGGATCCGAACAAACGCGCTCCCGCAGCATCGGCAGCAACCATATCGGGCGAAATAATCAGGGACTTCATCATAACTATATCATCTTCCGACACACCTCTTGGTCCGTTCTGCATCATAACCCTGTATGCATCAACTATGTTCAGATCAGGTTTACGGTAAGTGCCGAAATCCGCAATACACTGCTGCAGGTCATTACGGTGCCACCACCTCCTGTCCCAAATAATGCCCATAAGATTCTTCAGCGATATGGTTAACTGAGCTCCGCCGTGATGTTTCAGTACCGGAATATTGATAAATACATCGGTATCAAGGACAAGCTCATGAACCATGGCCTCCTTTAGCTTTTTTCCGCGGGGCACGGTTACATCCCTGTACAGGCTCTGATCATTACCGGGCAGGATGCGGCCACCCGCTTCATTTACGGCAGCTTCTATTCCACTATTCTGATAGGATCTTCTCCAGTTATCGCAAGTATGATCAAAAACAAGAACCTCACGTGCCCCGGCCTGAAAACAGTGTTCAACAACCCTCTTAACCAGTCCGGGATTTGTATTTGCACCCCTTTCGGGGATAACATCCCAGCCTATGTTCGGCTTAACAAGAACGGACTGACCAGCTTTGACATAAGTCTTCATCCCTCCCATTGCCTCAATTGCCCGGTCAAACATTTCTTCGGGTTCTCCTCCCCTCACAGCAACCAGATCATAGGCTGAACTTTTTTCAGAAAACTCAGCCCCAAAAAGCTTGTTATATCCTGTAAAAGATAATGCAGCACCGGTAACAAATCCTGCACCAACTGACTTCCTTATAAATTCGCGTCTCTTCATTTTATCCACCTGTTTTTATTTGGTTCTATTATGCCGGTAACCATTGAAATATGTTAAAATTTTTTCATGCGTTTGTGTGTAATTTTACGCAGAAAATATTTAATTTATATTTGAATTGTAAATATAACAAAAGATTTTTTAACCCGGAACAGAGAGTCTGTCAACCGACCGGGAGAATGGCAGTCATCGGAAACATGAACCCGGAAATGATATGAAAGCTCAATCAGCCCCTTTATTGCTTACAACAGCATATTTTCCTCCTTTACAATACTTTGCACTTATATTAAACTACCCTTCTGTTTATATTGAGAAGCACGAAAATTACAGCAAGCAAAGCTACAGGAACAGGTGCTGTATTCTTTCTGCGAATGGTATATTGCCACTTATAATACCGGTAAAAAGATTCAGGGGAAAGAAGACTCCCATATCTGATGTAAAGCCTGATAACAGCTACAGATGGCAGAGACTCCACCTGATATCAATTGAATCAGCTTACCGCTCCGCTCCCTTCTATGAATATTATTTTGATCATATAAGGCCCTTCTTTGAGAAAAAATACAATTTTTTACTTGACATGAACTGTGAAATACTCGATAAGCTATTATCAGTTCTCAATATGCCTTCAAAATGGCAATTCACATCATCTTTCAGGAATGAACTACCTCCGGAAATTATTGATATGAGAGACAGGATACATCCAAAACCGGCAAAACAGGATAATAATACATTTAAACATAAGGAATACATACAGGTTTTCTCCGACAGGCACGGTTTCAGGGAGAATCTTTCAATACTGGACCTCCTGTTCAATACCGGCCCCGATGCGATAGATTATCTTCTTACCGGTACATCCTGATTTTAAGCCAACAGCCTGATCACTGAATTAACCGGCACGCCTATGCAGTATTAACATCAAAAAAAAATCCGGAAAACCTGAGTTTACACTTTCCAGGTTATCCGGATCTTTGTACTTGATAATACAATATATAGCTTTGATTATAAAGGTAATTAGAACCTGAATCCTATAGTTGCCATAAACCTGCTGTTATTGCCACTACCAAGAGATGATTCCATATCAGCGTAATCATAAAGGAAATAATGTTTTTCCTGACTGGTCCTGACGAATCCAAGGTCAATAAAAAAGTTTCTCTCCCTGAAACCAAATCCAGCCGACCAGGCGGTATGTCCGGCATCTTCATTTACCTGGCCTGATGCATAGGGGCTTCCATATATTGCATAACCACCCCTGAGCATAAAGAGCCCAAGTCTTAGTTCAGTTCCGGCTCTTAAATTGCCGGTTGGCCTGTAGACTTCCTGTATAATCTGGTTCTCACTGTAGAAGTCGTAACCACCATCAGTTTCACGAAGTCTCATAGTGGTATAATCTATATACTCATAGTCCAGACTCAATACACCCACCTGACCCGGCAACATAATACCAACCCCTCCTATGAACCTGAAGGGTGTTGTCAGTGAGTATTCTTTGAGTCGGGGACCAATTCTGTTTCCGGCCTGAGTGGTTGGAAAAGCCTCATAATAATCCCCGGTATCAAACCAGGACTCCATCTTGTGGCTGTATTCATCTGTCAGGGTATAGAAAGTTGGCAGATGAAATGCAGCCCCTAACCTGAGCATCTCGACCGGTTTAAAAATTGCGCCAGCCTTAAAGGTATACCCTCTGCCGGTAGTATTCAGGTTTCTGGAAAATCTGAACTGACTGAAATCACTCAAATTTAAGTCGTCTGTTTCAGTATAATTTGAATTTCTTGTATAGTCGACCGATTCAATACCAAAGCTTGCTCCAAGGTACAGCCTGTGCCCGTAATTTGCACCAAAAGAAAAAAGCCATTCACCGGTATGGCCACTGGTGGAAATTATTTCCCGCTGTGTCTGCCCCAGCATCACAGGTGTTTCATACCAATCACTAAAACCGGGAACAGTGTCAATTATATAGGTATCGAACGCAAGTCTCTCCCAGAACGGCTCAAGTTGATCGGGATGTAATCCATTAGCACCGTAAGGTCCGTCAATAAAGTAATCAGCCATTGAGCTATTAAAATTCACTCCTTCAATCACCTGGTTGCGGTTGAAATTGTTGTGACGGCTGTATCCAAATCCGAAACTGGTCCCCACCCATCCTGTCTGTCGGTCTGTGTTGAAACTTCCCACAAAACCGAAATTATCCAGACCAAAACTGTATTTACTGTCGCTCCGGCTGGTTCCCATATATCGTGAACTGATATCATCCATTGTAAAGGAGGGGGTGATTGTAAGCTCCGTTGTCCTGAAAACAGCAATTCCTGCAGGATTGTATCCAAGTGATGAAAAATCGCCCCCAAGGGAAGCAAAAGCACCTCCCATACTAATTGAGCGGGCAGTTGATCCGAAAAACCGCTGTGAAAACCTGAGGGCATCTGCTTCGGTTTGACTGAAAGAGTAATGGAAACATAATAGCCCGGAAAGTATGATTAATAATGTATGTTTCATCGGTAAATAATTAAGTTAAACAATCGGATTCCAGTACCTTGTTGCAATTATACGATCATAACAAGATTTATATTTCTGATTTAAAGCTGGTTATAGCATGTAAAACTATAAGCGGTTACCTCCGGCCTCCTCCGCTGCTACCGGACGAACCTCTGCTGCTGCTACCGGATGAACCTCTGCTACCGCCTGAACTGGTTGCTCCTGAGGTACCCCTGCTGGGGGGACGTGAAACAGCTGGCCTGCTTCCACCTGAAGATGGTCTGGCAGTCCTTACAGAAGGCGTGCTTCGGGTCGGAGCAGAAGGCCTTGCCTCTGATCTCCCGGATGATGATCCGCTCGAACGGCTTTCCGGGCGGTTATATGTGGCACTGCTGCCTGGCCTTGAATATGTTGAACTACCGGAAGAAGACGACGACGAGCTGCTTCTTTGTGGAGGAGTTACGCTTCTGGTTTGATAACTGCCGGTGCCTCGGTTATATGTTGCTCTGTCACCTGAGGCGGGCCTTGTATATGAAGGTACGGTTGTCTGGCGTGTTGTTGTACCGGCTTCATCATCCCGACCACCGGAGGACCTTGTTGATGAGCCTGCCGGACGGGTAGTTGTACCTGCCGGACGGGTGGTTGTACCTGCCGGACGGGTGGTTGTACCTGCCGGACGGGTGGTTGTACCTGCCGGACGGGTGGTCGTACCTGCCGGACGGGTGGTTGTACCTGCCGGACGGGTAGTTGTACCTGCCGGACGGGTGGTCGTACCTGCCGGACGGGTGGTCGTACCTGCCGGACGGGTAGTTGTACCTGCCGGACGGGTAGTTGTACCTGCCGGACGGGTGGTTGTACCTGCCGGGCGGGTGGTCGTACCTGCCGGACGGGTAGTTGTACCTGCCGGACGGGTAGTTGTACCTGCCGGACGGGTGGTCGTACCTGCCGGACGGGT
>SLKJ01000161.1 GCA_007134675.1 Bacteroidales bacterium | reverse complement strand
TTTATAATACTGGCTGTGGGCTTACTTAATTCCTGTTTTGAGGAGTATCTTGAGCCGGTTCCGCAAACAGCCATTTCCGATCTTACTGCCTTTGATACCAGGGAAAGAGTAATTAACCAAGCGTCAGGATTATATGTACCGGTTAAAAGCGGCCAGTACCTGGGGGGCAGATACCAGGTTTATAATGATATCCGTGGCGATGATTTCCTGAATCTCCGGTCAAATGGTGTGACAGGTTACCAGACCTGGCAGCATGTTATGGCCACAACAACCAGTGAAGTTCAAAACCTGTGGCAACAAGTCTATTTTGCAAATAACAGGATCAATGTTTTTCTTGAAGGGCTGGAAGAAAATCAGGCAGATATTGTACCCGGAATGATTTCACAGGCCGAATATGACCAGTTCCGGGGTGAAGCGCTTGCCTTAAGGGGGATGGGATATTTTCATCTATTACAGTTTTTTGCCAAACCCTACAATATGGATCCGAATGCACCGGGTTTGGTTTTACGTACCACTGCTCAGAGGACACCGGCTGATAATGATAAAGCCCGCAGTACCGTATCTGAAACATATAGCCAGATAATCAGCGATCTGACAACCGCTGCAGGTTTGTTGCCGCTGACTCATGACGGCGGGACGGCCAACAGTGTGATAAATCTTACAAGGATGCAAAGGAATACCGTTTATGCACTCCTGACCCGGGTATACCTGCATATGAGTGATTATCCGGCTGTTCTTACAGCGGGTAACAATATTGTGTCTGCAAATGCACCTTTCACTGCTGAAAATGGAGGAGTTGCATATAAACTGGCGGAAACTTTTGCCGGCATATTTGCTGCCCCTTACACCTCTTCGGAATCGATTTTTTCGATACCGATGACTCCGGCGGAATTGCCCGGCACCCAGAATCAGCTTGGATACTATTTTAGTCCCGAACCTGTTGGCAATAATGAGTATCCGATAAATGAAGACAGTCCGATCTGGACCAATTTAACCGATTTCCCGGAAGGTGATGCACGCAGGCTGCTTACAGCCACTTCTGAAGAATATTTATTCATTAACAAGTATCCTTCTTTCCCTCATACCGATTACGCCCCCGTAATCCGTTATGCAGAAGTGCTTTTAAATGTGGCCGAAGCAGAAGCCAGGGTAAACGGTGTTAATGCAAGGGCGGTTGCTCTGCTGAATGCTGTTCATCAACGTTCTGATCCGGACACCACATACGGGATTGCTGATTTTGCTGATGATGATGCATTTGTTGAGCAACTCCTGAAAGAGAGAAATATGGAGTTCCTGGGAGAAGGTATCAGGAATATGGATATTATGAGAAAGGTTGCTCCTTTTGGTGCCAAGGGACCTGTTTCTGCTGTAGGGCCTGCTTCAGCAAGTTATATCTGGCCTATGCCGCAATCTGAGCTTAATACAAATAACCTGCTTGAGCCAAATTAATAAGTGTGTGTATATAACATCAGTATCCGGACAAACACCCCGGTGTTTTTGAATACAGGGCTGCCTCAAAAAGGCAGCCTTTTCCATGTGTTCATAATTTTTTTTTAAGGTCACATGAAAATCCGATCAGAAAAATTATACCATTTAGTAAAAACATTGCATCGGATTTCGACAACAAGTCAATGTCACATCCAATAAATATTGCTAAAAGAGCCAATAGCTTGCATGTGAGATCGACGAAATCAAACACTCATGTTCATGATTATGCTCGTGTGTGTTAAAAACTTATCATGAGTGTTTCATCTGTCTTGCAATCCTTTCGGGCAAAGCCGTGCAAGGACATGACCACGCACTATCTTTCTTCAATATGGCATAAAGACAGGGCATGGGTTATAAGGTTAAACTGAATTTGTGCTTTATCCAGCTTTTGTGTGGTTAAGGAAATTCAGGGAATTTGTATATTTGGGGATCATTTGATATTTGACTGTGATGGCTGACCCGAGGCATCTGCTAAATTTTGCATTATAACTGGTATAATAAATGGAAGATCTAAAGATCAATCATCTTCGTGAACTGGAATCCGAATCAATTTACGTGATAAGGGAGGTTGCTGCACAGTTTGAACGTCCGACTCTGCTGTTTTCAGGAGGGAAGGATTCAATAGTTTTGTTTCATCTTGCCAGAAAAGCATTCTGGCCGGCTAAGGTGCCTTTCCCTTTGCTTCATATAGATACAGGGCATAACTTTCAGGAAACCCTTGATTTCCGTGACGGACTGATGGAAAAAACCGGTGCCACATGTATTGCTAGGCTGGTTCAGGATTCAATTGATAACGGCAGGGTCTTTGAGGAGAAAGGTGTGAATGCCAGCCGCAATGTATTGCAGACTGTCACCTTGCTTGATGCCATAGAAGAGCTCAAATTTGACTGTGCCATGGGCGGAGGCCGTCGTGACGAGGAAAAGGCCAGGGCTAAGGAGAGGTTTTTTTCCCACCGTGATGAATTCGGACAGTGGGACCCGAAAAACCAGAGGCCTGAACTGTGGAACCTGTTTAACG
>SLKJ01000030.1 GCA_007134675.1 Bacteroidales bacterium | reverse complement strand
CCTGAAGTATTTTGATAACATTTTTCCGGCAAATTTTGATTCATTCAAAAAATTCTTTGAACCCAATATCGACACTGCGCCGGACTGCTTCAGGCTGATCTGGAACCGGCACGACCTGGGTAACCGGATCGGGGACAGAAATTTTCTGAACGGGGATTGGGAACTGATTAAAGAGGAGATTGACGGATTCTGTAAAACGGAACCGGAGATGCTGGTGTGGACCGCCCGGCTTCTTAAACAGATAAACAGTGACCCTGCCCTGATAAGAAATTTGATTGACGGCCAGCACTATGAACCCTGCCACTGGAAAGAGGCTTCACGGCGGATTAACTACAGAAGGTTCTTTACGGTTGGGGGACTGGTTTGTATACGGATCGAAGATAAGGCCGTAATGGATGAGCACCATGGTCTGATCTTTGAGCTTATTGAAGGAGGCCACATACAGGGGCTCA
This sequence comes from Bacteroidales bacterium, assembly GCA_007134675.1. Lineage (GTDB taxonomy): Bacteria > Bacteroidota > Bacteroidia > Bacteroidales > PUMT01 > PXAP01. Next base: position 65,865 of record SLKJ01000030.1, on the reverse strand, counting down.
GGGTTGATCATGTGGACGGACTCAGGGTGCCCGCGGAATATCTTAAAAGACTTCGCTCAGCTGCTGGAGAGAAAACCTTTATAGTGGTTGAGAAAATTCTTGAAAAAGGGGAAAAGATCCCCAAAAACTGGCCTGTTCAGGGAAGCAGTGGCTATGACTATCTGGCACTGGTCAACAACCTTATGGTCAGCAAAAAAGGATACATTAAACTGGACAGGTTTTACAGGCAGTTTACCGGCGAAACGGACTCTCCCTCAGACATTGTATACCGAAATAAAAAGCTGATCCTCAGCTTCCATATGCAGGGAGAACTTGATAATGTCTGCCGGCGGTTCGAATCCCTTTTCAGTTATGCTGAAAAGGCTGGTATCGCAGCATACAATGAGAAAAAGGGTATAACCAGGGAAACCATGAAGCAGGCCATAGGCGAATTTATGCTTGCCTTTCCGGTTTACCGTCTCTATCCCGAAGAGTATCCCCTTACCGGGGAAACCCGTAAGAAGGTGGGTGAAATTTTCAATATCGCCATAAAACGGAATAACCTGTCCGGTAAATCGAAACATAGTGGTCGCGGACTGAATAATGCTATTATCCTGCTGAGGGACCTGGTGTTGCAGAAAAGGATAACCGACGATAAATACTACAGCCTGCTGAAGGAATTTTTCGGGAGACTGATGCAGTATGCCGGTCCCCTCACCGCCAAGGGGGTGGAAGACACCTCTATGTACCGGTACAACAGTTTTATAGCGGGCAATGAAGTGGGCGACAGCATCGGACCGCGTGGCATGGATAATGTTGATTTCCACCATGCAATGTCTCTGAGGCTTCTTGAAAGTCCGCTTTCAATGAACTGCACCTCAACCCATGACACTAAAAGGGGGGAGGATGTTCGGGCAAGACTGAACGCAATCGGCGACCTGCCTGATGAATGGATAAAACTGGTCAGAGAGTGGCAGAAAATGAACCTGAAACTGAAGCGTGAGATATCCATACCGGCAAATCCTTCAGGCAACAGCCCTGATTCAGGCCCATCAGAAACGGTCACTGCACCTTCGCACAATGAGGAGTATTTTATCTACCAGACCATCGCAGGGACATTTCCATTTGACGAAAATGCCTGCACCGAATATACCACACGCATAAGTGAATATCTTGTAAAAGCTTTGCGTGAGGCCAAGCACAACAGCAGCTGGGAAGATCCTGATGAACAATATGAGAAGGCAGTCTGCGATTTTGCAAAGGCGATCCTGGACCCCAATCACGGTTTTCTTAAATCCTTCCTTCCCTTCCACAGGAAGCTGGCATGGAGGGGAATTGTAAATTCACTTTCACAACTGGCGCTGAAATGTTGCTCTCCGGGGATGCCGGACATCTACAGGGGTACTGAGAAGTGGGATCTCAGCCTCGTTGATCCTGACAACAGGAGGGAAGTAAACCTGGAGGCACTTAATGCAGAGCTGGGTGAAATCAGTATGCAATGGCAGCAAAAACCTTCGCAGACAATCGCCACACTTTACAGAAACGCCCCCGATGGTCGTATCAAGCTTCTTTTAACAAGCATTCTGCTCAATGAAAGGAGATACAGCCCGGATATATTCCTTAATGGAGAATACATACCTGTCAAAACAGGTGGCAGATTCGGCGATAATGTGCTGGGGTTTGCCAGAAAATGGAGGGACCAGTGGTTATTGTGCATAATCCCGGTACGTTCGGGAAAACTTTCCTCCGAAAGGAAAGGAGAACATTTTACATCCATCCGGTGGAAGGATACTTTTATTGAGCTGCCCGCAGGAGCTCCGCACAGGTGGAAGAATATAACCGACGGCAGAACATTTGAAGCTGATGAAAATATAGGGGCATGCGACACAATATCAGCCGCCGGGATATTCAGCCATTTTCCTGTTGCCGTTTTAAGGTCCGAAATAAACCCATCATCAAGGAAAGCAGGTATACTTATGCATATCTCATCTCTGCCGGGAGAATACGGGATAGGAGATCTAGGGGAGGAGGCCTGCCGTTTTGCCGATTTTTTGTCCCAAACCTTCCAGACATACTGGCAGACACTACCCCTTTCGCCGGTTACAGGATCACAATCCTGGTCACCCTACTCATCGCCTTCATCCTTCGCCGGTAACACCCTCCTGGTAAGTCCGGCAAAACTTTATGTCGAGGGACTGATAAGCGGTTCCGACCTGGATATGGCCGGTTTCAAAAACAGCAGCCGGGTCTGTCACAAAAAGGCCGCCATTTTCAGAAAAGAGCTTCTTGAAAAGGCCTGGGAAAGGCTCAGGCAGGATGCGGGAAATTACCTGTTCAGGGAATATGAGAAGTTTTGCGCCAATGAATCATACTGGCTTGATGACTACACCCTGTTTCTGGCCTGTAAGGAAAATTATGGCGGCAGGGAATGGAACAAATGGCCGGCTGGATTGAAAAACCGTGATGAGAAAACACTGAAAACTGCATCTTATGAATTTGCCGGCAAAATAATGCAGGAGAAATTCAACCAGTTTATCTTTTACAGGCAATGGAGAAAGCTGAAAGAATATGCCAATAAAAAGGGAATCCTCATATTCGGAGATATCCCTTTTTATGTAAGCTACGACAGCGCAGAGGTCTGGGCCAGCCGGCACCTTTTCAACCTTGATGAGAAAGGCAGGATGAAAACTGTTGCAGGAGTTCCTCCAGACTATTTCGACAAGAACGGTCAATTGTGGAATATGCCGGTGTATGACTGGAACAGGATGAAAGAGAGCGGATATGACTGGTGGCTTAAAAGGCTTGCCAAAAACCTGGAACTGTTTGATCTTTTACGGTTGGATCACTTCAGGGCCTTTTCAGCTTACTGGGAAGTTCCTGCAAAAGATAAAACCGCCATAAACGGTAGATGGAGCCGGGGACCCGGATCAGAATTTTTCGATGCGGTACAATCCGCTTTCCCCTCAATGCCCTTTGTAGCCGAAGATCTGGGTGATATTGACCAGGATGTTTATGACCTGAGAGATCATTACAGCCTTCCTGGTATGCAGGTGCTGCAGTTCACCTTTGACCGGAATATGGCCACAAACATACACACCCCTCACAATCACTCTGTAAACTCGCTGGTATATACCGGGACCCATGATAACAACACTCTTCGAGGATGGTACGACAGGGAGCTTGACAGGGCCGGTAAAAAAAGGTTTCAGGAATATGCCGGAAAAAAGATCAGGGCCTCTGAAGCTTCCCGGGAGATCATCAGAATGGTCTTTGCCTCACCGGCTGCAACAGCTATAGTGCCAATGCAGGATTATATGGGCCTCGGGCGCGAGGCCAGGATGAATACCCCTTCAACTTCGGGTGGCAACTGGCTATGGAAAATGAGGTCAATGGATGCAGGCGGGGAGATTGCCGGTATGATCCGGAAATTAACAATAATGTATAACAGAAGGTAAAGGCTGTTTTTTAAAGAAGTATTACCAGTATAACGATTATAACGATGACCATTAGAGTCATTAATCCGCAACCACAACGATTGGGATAATCATCGTGTATCATCTGGCCACTCTTCAAAGACAGGTTCTTTAAGGGTTAAAATGCCGGCTAATATAGAAATAATTGTTAATAATACGTTAATAACTTTTAAAAAGTTCCAAATTATTGTATTATTTCCTCCAGAAAGCCGGGGCAAGCAGAACAAGAACCGTGAACAGCTCAAGCCTGCCAAGCAGCATAAGAAATGAAAGGAACCATTTTCCAAAATCAGGAAAATGGGCATAATCCCCCACCGGTCCCACCAGCCCTATTCCCGGGCCTATATTGCCCAGAGTTGCAGCTGCCGCACCAAATGATGTATCAATATCATACCCCATTGATGATATCACTACCACGGAAATAACTAGAATGAGAATATATATGAATACAAATGCCAGCACGTTACCCACGATTTGTTGTGAAACGGGCCGGTCATTCAGTTTAACCGGAATAACAGCATTGGGATAGATAAGTCGTTTTACTTCCAGGTATGTGTTTTTCAAAATAAGCAAGACCCGGATAATTTTTATTCCCCCACCTGTTGACCCGGCAGATCCGCCAAAAAACATAAGTACAAATATGAGAATAGAAAGCAAAGGAATCCAAAGCAGATAGTCGGCTGTTACATAACCAGTCGTGGTGATAATTGAAACGACCTGGAAAGCTGCCAGTCTGAATGATTCCTCCGCAGAACTTTCAGTTGTTAAAAACAGCCCGGCACTGAAAATAAGTGTGGAAAACAGTACCAACCCAATGTAAAACCTGAACTCCTCATTTTTCCATATCTTGTCAAAACGGAGGTGGATTGCAAAATATGAAAGAATAAAATTGGTTCCGGCGATAAACATGAATAACGTTATAACATAGTGAATAAAAGGCGAATCGAAATGTGCAATACTGGCCTGCCTGGTCGAATATCCGCCTGTGGCCATTGTTGTGAACGAATGACAGACAGCATCAAACAAACTCATTCCTCCCGCCATGAGCAGTACCGCCTCCAGTCCCGTAAAAAGCATATATATCCCCCATAAACGCTGGGCAGTCTGCATAACACGGGGATGAAGTTTCTCTTTTGTCGGGCCGGGAACCTCGGCAACAAATAACTGCATGCCACCAATCCCAAGAACAGGAAGTATGGCAAGGGACAATACGATTATGCCCATCCCTCCCATCCACTGGGTCAGGCTCCTCCACAGGAGGAGTCCATGAGGCATCGCTTCAATATCGACAAGAATGGTTGCTCCCGTTGTGGTAAAACCTGAAATTGTCTCAAAAAAGGCATCGGTAAATACGGGTACTTCTCCGCTAAGCCAGAAAGGCAGGCTGCCCAGGAGAGAAAATAATAACCACACAGTGCTTACAATAATAAACCCTTCCCTTTTACCGAGGGAACTTTCGGCATCTTTGGTTAAATACCATGCAGTGAGCCCTGTGGCAAACATTATAACTGCTGTAATTAATAATGCAGTGAAATCACCATCACCATAATACAAGGATACCGGGAGACAGAATAAAACAAAAAAGCCTTCAATTATTATCAGAAGGCCGAGAATATTGATTATCCTCTTTGAATTGATCATTGCTTAATTAAAAAATCTTCCAATTTTAAATTTTGCAGAAGGAAGGGCAAATACGATAACAATATCTTTGGGTTTTATCTGGGTATTACCGTGAACAATGAAGCTTGAGTTTCCACGGACAACGCCCCCGATAATAGCATCATTGGGAATATCAATAGTTTTTACAGCCCCCCTGGTTATCAGGCTGCCTTGTTTGGCAACATATTCGAGTATCTCAGCATCTGTTCCTGTTAGACATTTTATTGATGAAACATCATCATCTATTGTAAAACGGTGAATCCGGCTTGCAGTGCTTACTTTCTTGTTGATAATGGTATCCAGTCCCATATTCTCAGCAATGGAGATATAATCAAAATTCTCAACCTCGCAAATAACCTTTTTTACACCAAATTTCTTAGCCATCAGGCTGGAGAGGATATTTGTCTCTGCACTGCCTGTAACTGCTATAAAAGCGTCCATGTTGCCTATACCTGCTTCCCTGAGAAGATCAATATTCCTGCCATCTCCATTTATGATAAGAGTATCGTCCACATATTCAGCTATTTTATTGCATTTTTCCTTATCAATCTCTATCAGCTTGATATTGGAGTGGTGTTCGAAATCCATTGCTGTCCTTATGCCGGTTCTGCTTCCACCCAGTATCATGATATTTTTAACCGCAATATTCTCCTTGCCGCAATACTTCATTATCTCAGGAACACCGCCCGGACTGGTTATTACGTAAACAAGATCGTTGATCAAAAACTTTTCGCCACCCCTGGGAATAATTGTCTCACCTTTTCTGGTTATTGCAACAGCACGATATTCAAGCCTTATATTCTTTTTTGCAATATCTAAAAGGGACTGGCTAATGACCGGGGAGCTTTCATCCAGCTTGATTACGTAAAGGGAAAGTTTACCTCCTGCATAATCAACAAAATCGGTTGTAGATGTTTTATTCAAAAGAGTTATTATCTCCCTGGAAACTATTCTCTCCGGATAGAAGAGGTAATCAACGCCAAGTGAGATAAAAAGTTCCTTGTTATTAGCAATAAGATATTCAGAACTGTCAATGCGGGCAATTGTTTTTTTTGCACCTAGTTTTTTTGCCATTATTGCTCCGGTGATGTTTGTATCTTCAAAAGGGGTAACGGCAATAAAAAGGTCACATTTCTTCACCCTGGCTTCTCTCATAACCTCAAATGAGGTGGCAGAACCGCAAACCGTCATCAGATCATAGTTCTGTTCTATGAATTTCAGCTTTTCTGCATCAGAGTCAATAACAATCACAACATGTTTCTCATTGCTCAGCATCTTGGCAAGATGGGTTCCTACCTCTCCCGCCCCTGCAATAATAATCTTCATAACGAATAAATGGTTTTGCCTGTCGCACAAATGTATCAAATAATTATACTCGGTATACATATAAACCTCTTATTTTTATTCCCGGTTTTTGTACATTCGCATTTTGATTTTGCATGCTCTGATCAGAAACAATGAATAAGAATAAAAAGGAACCCGTCAATCAGAAGCCCTGGAAGAAAAAGGTATACGAGATAATTTTTGAATCGGACACTTTTTACGGGAAGATTTTTGATGAGATCCTCCTTGTAATGATCTTAATCAGCATAGCCGTGGTAATGCTTGAAAGCATAGCTGATGTCAGGGCTGTGTATGGCACACATTTAAACAGGGCCGAATGGTTTTTCACCCTGGCCTTTTCGGTGGAATATATACTGCGGATAATCAGCGCACCAAAACCTAAGGATTATATCTTCAGCTTTCTCGGTGTAGTGGACTTTCTTGCAATAATACCCACCTATATTGCCGTTGTCCTCCCCGAAGCACAGCCCTTTATCGTAATCCGTGGTATCAGGCTGCTTAGAATATACCGTATTCTTAAGCTTTACAGGTTCATTCGCGCCGGACACCTTCTTCTGCTGGCCCTTCGTAACAGCATGCGTAAGATCCTTATCTTCATGATGTTCATCCTAATACTGGTTATAATGCTTGGCAGCATAATGTACGTGGTTGAGGATGCTGACAATGGTTTCTACAGCATTCCTCTCAGCATCTACTGGGCAGTTATAACCCTGACCACTGTTGGATACGGTGATATTGTCCCGGTAACGGACCTGGGGAAGTTCATAGCCACATTTATAATGCTTCTGGGTTACAGCATTATTGCCATACCGACAGGCATCGTATCTGTTGAGATATCACGCTCAGTGGGGGACAGGTATCATAAGAAAAAATTTTGCAGGTATTGTGACGAAGCTTTTCATGAGCCGGAAGCAAACTTCTGCAAAACCTGCGGGGCCAGGATAGAATAAGGACCTCCGGAATTAACTGATGAATAATATACCCTCCGAAACGAGATAAGACCATATCTGCAAATGTGCCATAGGTTGTTGTGATTCATTATCGCAATATGCTATACAGATGGTACTTCAGCCCGGGTCAACGATCCTTATGTTGGCCTCAATTATCTTTTTATCGGAAAGTTCAGACGGGCAATTAAAAAGAAGGTCTTCACCTGACCCTGTTTTAGGAAATGCCATCACTTCACGTATGGAAGATCTGTTTTCAAGTATCATCAGCAGTCTGTCAAGTCCCCAGGCAATTCCGCCATGTGGAGGGGCTCCGTAATGAAAAGCCTCGTACATATGTCCTATACTTTTAATCATCTCTTCATGACTGTAACCCATGTTACGGTAGGTTGCCGCCAGTATTTCAGGCTTATGGGCACGAACGGACCCTCCTCCAATCTCGTTACCGTTTATTATCAGATCATACTGCTGAGCAATGATCTCCCCGATATTGTTTCCCTTCATATGGTCCTGAAGGCATTCACTGACGGGCATCGAAAAAGGATTATGGGAGAAGGTCCAGCCTCCCTTGTCGGTCTTTTCAAAAAGAGGGAAATCAACTATCCATGCCGGGTGCAGCTCCCGGGGCCTGATCAGACTGAGCATACGGCCAAGCTCCTGTCGGACAGCATCCAGGGCTTTATTGGCGGTTTTAATGTCAGATGCGGAAAAGAATACAATATCTCCCACACCTGCGCCTGCCTCCTGAATGATCCTTGCTGCCACATCCTTTCCGAGGTATTTGATTATAGGGGACTGTAACTCGTCTATTTTAACAACTATATATGCCAGTCCCCCAAGACCATTTGCCCGTGCTATATATGTCAGCTTTTCGATCTGCCCTTTTGTAACCTGGTTTCTGCCTTTTTTGCCGCTTACCCTGATACACTTTACAACACCTCCCCTGGCAATCGGGGAAGCAAATATTTTAAATTGAGTGCCCCTTAAAATATCTGTAATATCGAGCATTTCCAGCCCAAACCTCAGATCAGGCCTGTCTGTCCCGTATTTTTCCATGGCTTCGCGGTAGGTAAGAGTCCGCATCGGATACAGCTTCCACCTCTTTCCGTAATTCTTTCTCACAATCTCCTCCAGCAGTCTTGAATTAAGATCCAGGATATCCTGCATGCCGGCAAAAGCAAGCTCCATATCAAGCTGGGTAAATTCAGGCTGGCGGTCCCCCCGCGAATCCTCATCACGAAAGCACCTTGCAATCTGGAAGTATTTAGGGAATCCCCCGAGCATAAGCATCTGTTTAAACTGCTGGGGAGCCTGAGGCAATGTATAGAACTTACCGTGAAACTTCCTGCTGGGTACAATGAATTCCCTTGCTCCCTCATCTGTTCCTGCAGTCAGTACAGGTGTTTCAATCTCAATGAAACTTTCACTATCAAGGAAATCCCTTATAGCTTTAATGACTTTGTGACGGTTTATGATTACCTGCCTGTTTTCGCTGTTGCGATGATCCAGGAATTTATATTTTAATCTGATCAGCTCCGATGTTCTCGGAGCTCTTCTTATCTCAAAAGGTAAAGCCCTGCAGGTATTGAGTAACTCAAGCCTGATGGTATCAAGCTCCAGTTTACCTGTTCTGATACCCGGGTTAAAATCATCTTCACTCCTTTTTATTACAGTACCCGTAACCATTATCACCGATTCAGGATTTATTCTGGCCATCTGATCAAGATCTGGAAAACTCAACCTGTTCAGCCGCAGCTGGAACATCTCATCACTGGTATCCCTGAGATCAATGAACAGAAGTTCCCCATGGTCGCGCAGGCTTGATACCCAACCGGCAAGTATGACCTCGCGTCCAAGCATATCGGCAGAAATATCCGAAATAAGATTTGTCCTGTAGCAGTCCCTTATATTATAATCCGCCCCTGAGGTAACAGGTGCGATATCATCAGCCTTTGCTTCAGGGTGACTCGTTAAATCACTCTCAGCAATAACCTCACCGGCTGCTGTTTTCACACCGGAGAGAAACGACAGGATCTGATCCCTTATGATTTTCCCTGAAATTCCACTGCCTACCTTCTTAACAACCTTTCCGACAAGGACACCAGCTTTTCGTGTATCACCCGACTTTATCTGACTTGCCGTATCAGGATTTTCTTCAACTGCTTCCTTTATGCTTGCTAATAATTGTTCTTCAGAAACAATATTCTTATTAAAAAAGGATTGATAGTCATATGAGGGATCACTGAGTAATTCACTGATAACTTTTTGTAAAAGGACCACTGAAATTCTACCGCTTTTAAAAATATTTAGAATATCTGCAAGGGCAACAATATTCAAAACTTTGCCGTAATCCTCAACCTTGAGATTATTGGTTAGGGTCCTGGCAACAAAAAGCGGATCGGCCAGTTGCTTGTCAACACCCAGAAAAACCCGGGACCGGACCGGGTCAGAGGTGAAAAACTTAGCATCCTGAGGGCGAACACCTCCCTCTATAAGTCTTTTTTCAACCGGAAACGGAAGCAGGCTGGTGTCAACCTTTATCTGATCAACAGCCCTGCTGATATCTATCACCGGTATATCGGGTTCAGCAGCAAACCTGTAATCGGCAGCATACTCCTTTTTTCGCATCGTCCTGGTCCTTTTCAGATCGGCATCGAACAGAACGGTTGTCTGGTCGGGGCGGAAAGTAGCATTTTTTTTGAAATACCCGAGTTGTTTTTTAACCTCCTCTGAAATTGCTTCATGCATGAACTTAAATGAGTTAAGGTTTTTAATTTCAGCCCTGGGGTTAAGTTCATCAGTGCCTTTCTTTCTTAATGAAACGCTTACATCGCTTTTAAACTGCCCCTTTTCAAGGTTGGCTTCCGATATTTCAAGGTTCTGAACAGTCCGCTGCAGATACTGAGCATATACCGGTGCATCGGCAATCATACTGATGCAGGGTTTGGTAACCACTTCAACAAGGGGCACTCCTGCCTTGTTGAAATCAACCAGAGTCCGGTCCTTTTCATGGATGAGCCTGGCGGCATCTTCCTCTATATGCACCTGTTCAATACCAACGACAAAAGTAGAACCGTCATTTCTGTAGCATTCAACCATACCATCAGGTATTACAGGTTTCCTGTACTGGGTGAGCTGAAAATTTTTCGGCAGATCCGGATATTCATAATGCTTCCTGTCCCAGCATATGACCGTGTTGCGCATGCTCGAATTTATCGCTTTACCAAAAATTACAGCTTTTCTTACAGCCTCCCTGTTCACTGCAGGCAGTACCCCCATCTGCCCCGTGCAGACAGAACAGATGTTATGGTTGGGACGGTCATCTTCCCTGTTCGGACAGGAGCAGAAAAGCTTTGTTGAGGTATTAAGCCTTATATGTGTTTCAATCCCTATAACCACCTCAAGTCCTAGCTCATCAAGCTCGCCGGTCAACTTATCTTTCTCCATCAAAGAATCTCTTTTAAATATTTTGCAAACTTCAGGATCCTCTCTTCTCCGTTTTTCTCTGCCGTTATCTGTACCCCCGTATCAGTCCCCAACGGAGCGGTTAAAGCAGGCAGTCCGCCCAGACTGAATCCTACAGTATAGGCATCGGACAGATACATGACCATTGGATTCTTCAGGCTGCTGCCCAGTAATGGCGGGGTATTGGGTGTTACAGGTGAGAGGATGATGCCAACGTTCCTGAAATCCCTGTTGAAGCTGTCTGTTATCATTTTTCTGAGATATCTTGCTTTTTGATATATATCTTCAGCATATCCGTGAGCCAGTACCTGATTGCCACCTACTATCCTTTTCCTGGTCTCCTCAGTAAGGTTCTCAGACCTTGTTAGTGCATACTGGTCCCTTATACTTTCACCCGCAACCCTTTCTCCGTAGACCGATCCGTCAAGTCGGGCCAGATTTGAAGCGGTCTCTGCCATTGCAAGAACATAATATGCCGAAACCAGTATAGTGTCATCGTAGAATTCAAGCTCCTCGACTGCATTGCCTTGTTCTTTGAGGATACCGATCAACCTGATAAAATCATTCCTGATATTTTCATCCAGGTTATCGCTCTCAATAAAATTCCTGTAGTATCCGATCCTTATCTTTTTTAAATCCGGGTCATTTCTGAAAATTTCATCGGGTATAGCATCTGATTTAAAAGTTGTCTGATCGCGGGAATCCTTGCCACTCATTATATTAATTAAAAGCCTTATATCCTCAAGGCTCCTAGAAATAGGTCCCACACAATCGGTTGATGAGGCATATGCCATCAGGCCAAACCTGGAGATCCTTCCATAGGTCGGTTTTAATCCGTACACCTTGTTGTAACCTGAGGGTTGCCTGATCGATCCGCCTGTATCGCCTCCGATTGAAAATGTTGTGAAACCTCTGGCTACATTCACTGCACTTCCCCCGCTGGAGCCTCCGGGAACCAGATTTTTATCCAGTGCATTCCTGGCAGGTCCGAAATAGCTGTTTTCATTGCTGCTTCCGTGTCCGAAGCAGTCGCAGTTTTCCCTGGCTACCGGGATGGCCCCGGCATCAAGCAGCTTCACGATTGCGGTTGCTGTATAGGGAGCTTTATAGTTTTTCAGTATACCAGAACTTCCTGAAGAGCTGGTACCCTGAAGCATGTACACATCCTTTATGCCGAACGGGATCCCTTCCAGGGGTCTCAGCTCCTTGCCGCTTTTTATCCTGTCATCCGCTTCGGCAGCCATCTCCATAGCCAAATCACTCAGCATATAATTAACCGAGTTATGGTTGCTCTTTTCCAGTTCGCCAATCCTTGAGGCAATAAGCCCGGAACAGTTAAGGCTGCCCTTTCTGTAGGCCTCATGAATCTTTAATATCTCCGAATCCATCTATACCTCCTCAATAACCCTTGAAACAACCAGATAATCGTTTTTCCTTTCGGGGAAGTTCTCTTTAATGATCTCCTTCTCCACTGAGCTGCTTTCAATGACCTCATCATCTCTCAGGCTTTCCAGATGAACGCAGATATCACCGCTTATCACTTCCTGGTCTGCACTGTCATTACCGGGCAGAGCATCCTTTATAATATCAAAAAGCTTTCCTACATCCGGCGAGGGTCCCGCTCCCCTTATATTCGATAAAAGTTCGAGGGGCATTAATTTTTCCATAGCCAACTATATATATTCAAATTACAGCATCAAACATCGTGCAGCCCACAAATGTACATAAAATTTTTTCTGCGTAAAATTACACACAGACGCATGAAAAAATTTTCATGTTAAAGCGAAGCGGTTCCGACTGTAAGCATAAATTTTGGATATTTTATAAGGCAAAATTTATGTTTTTTACAGGAGAAATGTACATAAAATTTTTTCTGAATTTTTCATTCAGGCTTCCATGCATTATTTTCTAATGCACATGCTTGAAAAATAGCATAGTGTCACAAAAAGAGAAGAAAGAAATCGGGAAAGGTGCCTCCCGTGCCTACGTGCTTAGAGTATATTTATGTTAGTCAGCAGATCCCTGCCCCGCCTCCTTGACACAGGAATGCGGTACCCGTGGACAATGGCAAGTAGTTGTGTGCGGTAATACCTTAACTCCGAAATGGCGTTCGAGTTTACCAGGTAACTTCTGTGGACCCTGAAAAAAAGCCCCGGAGGAAGGATATTTTCCAGTTTTACCAACGGAATATCCAGAATTTCCTGCCTGCGGTTATTCATTACCATCAGGGTAATCCCGTTATCGCTCTGAAAATAAAGTGTTTTTTTCAGTATATACCTATTGACAAACCATTCAGTCCTGTTTTCCATAATCATAAGGTGTAGTTAACAATAACCAGTAAAGAGTTTCCTGCTTAACAGTCCCCAGAATAACCGGATAATTTTATTCCGGTACGAACAAAATGGTAATTTTCAATAAATCCGGTTCTCTTATTAAAATTAAGCCAATTTTTTTTAATAAATCAAGTAATCAGCAGGAAAATAATCTGAATGGTCATTTTCAAGACCTGAGTGGCAGATTATACTCCCGATATCGAATTCTCAAATACACGATTATGTTACCCCTGTGGCTTTACACGGACCGGTTCAGATCTGCTGCAATTTTTTCCAGTTTCAACAGCAACTGGCTTTTCCTTCTGCGTGCAACAGGAACTGATCGGCTGCCGGAAAGTTTGAGAGTATCATTGTCCTGAACAGCTCCGACTGCATAGTTGAGATTGATGATATAGTTGCGGTGACAACGGTAAAATTTCTTTCTGCAAAGCCTGTGCTCCAGCTTTATCAAGGGGACACTGGCTGTCGCATGGTGGCCATTCAGATAAAAAATCTTAGTAATATTATTGACGTGATGGCAGTAAAGAATATCTTCATGATCAATTTTTAAAACACCTGATGTGTTCGTTACCCATATGCCAGGGATACTGTAATATCCGTAAGCCTTTTTATTTGCATTACCACCTGAACTCTTTTTTTGCATTTCATCCGGGCTTTGATAAACTTCTGGTTATTATAGGATAATCAGGTGCAGATCAACTAAACCCAAAACCAGCAACCACTTAATATAAGGTCCGGTTTGCTCATAAACGTGACATGGGTTTTATGTTAACAAGAACTCAATCACTGAGTTACTTTAAATCATAGATTCCCCCATTAAGCTCATCTTCAGTCACTTAATCAGTCGGGCTATTGTTAATAAGCCGTTAAAAATTTGTTGACAAATACCACAGCTAATAATCAGAATCCATTCAGGTTTTAATTGTAAAATCTATGAAGGCAAAAACCTTGCATCAGATTTCGGGAAATCAGGCTTTAATGTATTTTCAACACTTTCTCATGCCATGGTTTGTGACCGGCTTTTTTGTATATTGGCCTGATTTTTAATTTCTTTTTTTGTGAGATTTTTGCATAGTGGTGAATAATGCCTGCAACACTGTTAACGCAAAAAATAAAATAGTTTATGAATAGTAATTCATCAACGGGACATCAGGGACTGATTGTTTTTATCCTGATATTTCATATCCTTACAGTCTGCATTTCAACGGCCAGGGATGATGTGCTGGTCAGCCGGCAGGTGATGAATGACGCCGGTACCAAAAAAGCAATATCAAAGTAACTTATATTCTCCGCTATGAACAGACTCGTCAGAAAACCCACAATTATTCAGGCACTGGCGCCTGTTTTAACCCTTATTGTTCTGCTGACGCTCAATGTTTACCTTTTTGGAGATGATGCACTGTCAGGTGCAAATCAGATGGCACTTCTGCTTGCCGCTGCCGTTGGAGGGGTCATAGCTGCTTTTTTGGGACACAACTGGTATGATATTAGAAGACAGATTGTTAAAAGCATAGGGTCGGCAATGCCTTCAATTATAATTTTGCTTCTTATCGGGTCACTTGCCGGCACCTGGCTTTTAAGCGGTGTTGTACCTGCTATGATCTATTATGGCCTCAAGATACTCAATCCTGCAATATTCCTTCTGGCATGCGTTGTGGTCTCCGCCCTGGTCTCCGTTGCGACAGGCAGCTCGTGGTCGACTGTTGCCACAATCGGCATTGCCCTTCTTGGTATAGGTAATGCAATGGGCTTCAGTGAAGGAATGGTTGCAGGAGCTATTATTTCCGGAGCCTATTTCGGTGATAAGATGTCACCTCTGTCCGACACCACCAACCTGGCTCCCGCAATGGTAGGTACTGATATCTTCACGCATATCAGGTATATGTCTCTTACAACTGGCCCTTCAATATTGATCACCCTTATTATTTTCATGATATTCGGGTTCTTTTATCAGCCTTTAGGAGACGCTGCAAATGTACAGGCTACACTGGATGCAATAGAGACCAGTTTTAACATTACCCCGTTCCTGTTTATCGTACCTGCCGTGCTTATTACAATAATTATCAACAGGGTGCCACCACTTCCCTCCTTACTTGCAGGAACTTTGCTGGGGGCCCTTTTTGCAGTTCTATTCCAGCCCCAGATCATTGAGCAGGTATCAGGAGTTATGGATAATTTCAGCCGGGCTTCATATATTGCAATAATGAAAAGCATGTACGGCAGGATCGCAATAGTCACAAGCGATCCCCAGGTTAATGACCTGCTCAGTACCGGAGGTATGGCTGGCATGCTCAACACAATCTGGCTCATCATGACAGCTATGATCTTTGGCGGAGTTATGGAGGCTGCCGGAATGCTGGTGAGGATAACTTCCGGGCTTATGCGTTTTGCAAAGACAACCGGTTCGCTGGTTGCCACCACTGTCAGCACCTGTCTATTCTTCAATGTGACTGCGTCGGACCAGTATATATCAATTGTTGTGCCGGGAAGAATGTTTGCAAAGACCTACAGGGACAGGGGACTGAAACCGGAGGTACTGAGCCGTACACTGGAAGACTCCGGCACGGTTACATCGGTCCTTATTCCATGGAATACCTGTGGAGCCACCCAGGCCGCCGTCCTCGGCGTACCCACCATCAGTTACCTTCCATATGCATTTTTCAATATAATCAGCCCGTTTATGTCGATCTTCATGGCTGCGTTCAACATAAAAATCAAAAAAATCACTGAAAATAAAGAAGATAAAAAAACAGAGGTTGATGTATAAGAATCCGGTAACGGGTATGATTAACAAAAAATCAGAACAGCCTGGGGTATTTGGCGGGATTTGATTTGTGCATCATCTCATAAACAGTGTCGAACACGTCTTCAGCGTTGGGTTTGGTAAAATAATCCCCGTCCGATGTGTATGCGGGTCTGTGATCTTTCCCGGTAAGAGTTTGCGGACCCGCATCCAGGCAGAAAAAGCCTCCGCGATCCTCTAACACCTTCTGCATCATATATGATGTGGCTCCCCCGGGCACATCCTCATCAAAAAACAACACCTTTCCGGTTTTCCTGATTGACTCAAGAATGATATCCGGCCTGTCAAACGGCAGCAGGGTCTGTACATCTATAAGTTCTGCAGATATATCAAACTCCTTCAACTGTTCTGTTGCAGTCTGAGCTATCCGGACACATGAGCCATAGGTAACAATTGTAATATCTGTCCCTTCATTAATTATTTCCGGCACACCGAGAGGTATTCTGTACTCACCGATATTTTCCGGTCTTTTTTCCCTGAGCCTGTATCCATTAAGGGATTCAATAACTATCGCCGGATCCATGCCCTGCAGCAGAGTATTATATAAACCTGCTGCCTGGGTCATGTTTCTTGGAACGCAGACATACACACCGCGTATTGAATTAATTATCATACTGACAGGCGACCCGGCATGCCAGATACCCTCAAGCCTGTGTCCACGGGTAACCACGATGACCGGTGCACTCTGCCCTCCCCGCGAACGGTAATGCGTGGTTGCAAGGTCATCACTGAATGTCTGAAGTGCATACAGAAGGTAATCGAGGTACTGGATTTCAGCAACCGGCCGTAATCCGCGCAATGCCATTCCTATACCCTGCCCGAGAATTGTTGTTTCCCGTATACCTGTATCATTTACCCGGATTTCTCCGTATTTTTTCTGTAACCCTTCATAGGTTTGGTTCACTCCCCCGATTTTACCGGTATCCTCTCCGAAAATAAAAACCCTTTGGTCCCTTTCCAGGACAACATCCCAGAAATCACGCAATATCTGCCGCCCGGGAACCTCAGTAGAATTATCATTATACCTGGCACTCACCTCCCCAACGTTGAGTACTGAAAACTCTGATTCATTGTATAGAAGGGAGTTGTACCTTAAGATGTTATCCTCCCGGTTTCTGCTGAGCCAGTTGGAAAGATCCGCCTGAAGCTTCTCTCTTATCTCACAGTCAGCGCAAACATGTCGCAGGATTTTCCTGGCTGCACTGAAATTATCCTTTCTTATGGGGGCAAGCAGTTTTTTAAGCTCCGCTGTAATGGTCCCGGGCTTATCATAATCCTCACGTTTACAGATACAGCTTCGGTTATCTATTATTTTTACAAGGGCATCGCGTTCAGCTTTGACCGGTTTCGTGTATTCTTTCCATGCTTCCTTTTTTGCATTTCCTGACTCCTCAAGAGCCTCTTCTTCAATAGTGCGCAGTTCTTCATCAGTGCCCAGATCCGATGCAAGTATCCATTCACGCATCTTTTTCAAAGGATCAAAGTCCTTTTCCCATTGCAGCCTTTCAGCAGATTTATATCTCTCATGTGAACCTGAAGTTGAGTGGCCCAGGGGCTGTGTGACCTCATCAATATGAAATACAACAGGAACATGCTCTTCCCGGCATATTTTAATACCTTCTGCAAATAACTTGCATAGTCCCGGATAGTCCCATCCCCTGCCTTTGTGCAGGACAATTCCCGGACTAGTATCAGAGCGCTCAAAACCCCGGAGCACTTCAGAAATACTTCCTTTTGCAGTCTGGTATTCCCTTGGAACTGATATCCCGTAACCATCATCCCATATTGCCAGAGCCATTGGTATTTGAAGTACAGCAGCAGCATTAATGGTTTCCCAGAAATGGCCCTCAGAGGTACTGGCATCGCCAATAGTGCCAAAAGCAACTTCATTTCCTTTCCTGGTAAACCCGGTCAGTTTTTGCAACTCCGGCATACTGCGAAAAAGTTTTGACGCATAGGCAAGTCCCAGAAGCCTTGGCATCTGACCGGCTGTTGGAGAAATGTCGGCGGATGAATTCTTTTGCTCCATCAGATTACACCAGGTACCGTCATCATTTATATTCCTGGTAGAAAAATGATTGTTACAGGAACGCCCCCCGTTTCCGGGATTCAGTTCCGGATCTGTTTCACCATAAAGCTGTGCAAAAAACTGTTTGGCATTGAGAAGCCCTGCTGCCATCATAAAGGTCTGATCGCGATAATACCCCGATCTCCAGTCACCTTCCCTGAAATACTTTGCATAGGCAATCTGGGCAATCTCCTTGCCATCTCCAAATATCCCGAATTTAGCCTTACCGCCAAGCACCTCTTTTCTTCCGGCAACACTGAGATTCCGGCTCAGATGTGCAAGCCGGTAATCGGTCAGCACCTCTTTTCGAAAATCTTCAAATGAAAGCTCCTTGTCGTCCGTCCTCGATGATTCATCCATGGTATTCAGGGTTTATCCTTTTCTTAAATTCCGGTTAACTTTATTCACAAATTTAATAAGAATATTCCCAAACAGTTATTCATCAAAGGCAATTTACCCCATAATTCAACATTATAACCACCGATTTTTTAGGAACCAATTTAGGATAATCTTAACTTTGTAAGGGAACAACTTTTACAGATGAAGGAGATATTTCTGGTCATTGCTGCGGCTATAGTATTAATTAGCATGGTGTTCGCGGGACTGTCAATCAGCATACTGCTGAAAAAAAACGGAAGGTTCCCGGTTACCTCCATAGGACGAAACAAAGAGATGCAAAAACGTGGCATTACCTGCGTGAAAAATGATGAGATGCATTGTGAAGGTAAAGGGAAAAGCCGTGGTTCATGCTGTACCTGAAAGTACCGGTTGCTCAACCGGTGAAAAGAGACCGGTTATTAATTTGATTAAGCTGTTTTATATACATGAAAAATGGGAAAAAAATAGTTTTGTACCCTGCTCTCACCCTGATTGCATTTTATTTTCTGTTTACAGGACTGGTAAAAGCAGAATCTTTCCTTGTACCGCTTATTACGGCGATGGTCCTTGCCTTTCTGATGTTCCCTATAACAAATAAGCTGGAAAAATGGGGAATGAACAAGATCCTTGCCACACTTACATCAGTTCTGATACTGATTGCTGTAAGTGCAACCTATTTGACAATAATATTATCACAGATCAAAGGTTTTACTGACGACTGGGAGGAAATTCAAATCAGACTGGAGGAGACAATTGATGAGTTATCAGAATATCTTGTTGAAAATACCCCCCTTGAAAAAGAGCAATTAAATATTTTTACCCGTGATAGAACAAAAATGCTGGATGATGAAACAGTGTATTATCAGGGTTATCATCGCAGACAGGCATTAACCATGATGGGAGTCCTGTTTGGGTTCATGACCCGGCTGCTGATCATTGTCGTATACATATTCCTTATAATTCATTTCCGTTACAGGTTCAAGGAGTTTATCATCAGATTCTTTCCCAATGAAAAGCGGGATGAAGTGGCCGGCATTATTTCAATCTCCTCTTCCGTGAGCAGAAGGTATCTGGCAGGGAAACTGTTACTGATGGTTTTTCTGACAATTTTGTACTTTACAGGCCTTTTTATTTCGGGACTGGAAAATGCCCTACTGATAAGCTTAATAGCTGCTGCACTTTCCATCATACCAATTGTAGGTAATTTTATAGGATATTGTCTTGCTTTGGCAGTGAGTCTGGTTACCACCGGGGGGATGGGTGAGCTGATAGGAATTACACTGACATTTGCTATTGCACAGATTATCGACACCTATATTCTCCAGCCAATTGTTCTGGGGGGCAAACTGGATGTTCACCCGTTCTTTATAATTCTTTCAGTTATACTTGGATATGAAATATGGGGTATCATGGGGATGGTGCTCTCAATACCGGTATTCGCAATGATCGCAGTGGTTTGCCGCCATGTTCCGGTATTAAACCCATTCGGTTACCTTTTCAGCAAGGTTAGCATGGATAGTCCCCTGGATGAACCGGAATAGCAATTACCGGAATCTGAAATTTCATAAATCAATCCTTCAGAAATTGATAATTCAGAAATTGATACTTCAGAGTATAAATATTTTTTGGGGGGGCTATTAAAACAATTGTCGCCGACAGGTGTTTAATAATATAAAAGCGATAATCAATAATCCGCAAAATAATCTGATTCGTTAATTTTCCTTACAGAATAATGGAAATACTTAATCTCATATTAATAACACTTGTTCTGGTTATTTTTGCCTTTGGAGCACTCTCGGTAAGGCTGTTTTTTGGAAAAGACAGGAAATTTTCGGGTGGTTCATGCAGAAATACACCCGAACTTGACAGCAGGGGTATTGAATGTGGATGCGGCAGCCGGCAGCCATGCGGTTCAAATGATGCCGGACAAACCTGAGTTATCATTCAATAAACATTCTCAAAGATTCAGCAACAGCAGAAATTTCCCCGAAAGGGTTCAGATAAAAAAGAGTCCCTACCTTTTTATAATATGGTTAATGCCCGGGGTTTGTGCAACCGCTGATACCCCATTCTGATCATATATAAAATAGGCCTCCAGATCAGGATTGCTCTCAGCAAATTCCAAACTTTCCTCCAGACCCATGACCATAAATGCTGTTGCAAATGCATCAGCGTCCATTGCCGTGGGAGCTATTACAGTTGCGCTCAAAAGATTATGCTGCACGGGATAACCTGTCGAAGGATCTATGGTGTGAGCAAACCTTTGTCCGTCCTCAATATAGAACCTGCGGTAATTGCCCGATGTGGCCAGTGCCGCACCTGTAAGATGAAGCACTTCCTGAAGCTCCCTTGATACTGCAGCGGGGTCATCAACGGGCTTATCCACACCTATGCGCCATAACTGATTGTTCCGGTTAAGGCCCTTTACCCGGATCTCCCCTCCAACCTCAATCATATAGTCGGTAACGCCCTCATTATCAAAAAAATCTGCCACTACATCAACAGTATAACCTTTGGCAATTGCATTCATATCAAGGATCACACCCGGCTGATCCTTCATTATGGTGCGGTTCTCAAGCCGGACCTTCTCCCAGCCTACGAGCTGTCGGAGACTGTCAATCAGCTCCGGGGTAATATTCTCCCTTTCAGTGAAACCAAAACCCCATGCATTTACAAGTGGCCCGACTGTTATATCAAATGCTCCACGGGTCATCTCAGATATCTCCATTGCACGCCTGAATACTTCAATAAAGTAATCATCCGGCTCAACATCATCCTCACCTCTGTTTATTGCCGAAATGATTGATTCCGGATTATATATTGACATTGAAAGGTCTATCACCTCAAATATTTCTTTAATATGCGGGTGATAATCAATTGAATCCGGAGAGTTATAGGTTATGTGGTAACTGGTTCCCTGCGTGAAACCGTTAAGGTAGATAAAAAGCCTTTCATGCCTTGTATTGCAGGAATACAAAAAAAGCAACGGAAATAAAACTATAAAAACCGGTCTGATCATCATCCTCCAAAATCATCAAGGTCAACCATTTCATCAGGCACTCCAAGGTCATACAGCATCTTGAGCACTGCATCATTCATCATAGGCGGTCCGCAAAGATAATACTCAATTTCATCAGGATCCTCATGTTTTCCCAGATAATTGTCATAAACAACCTGGTGTATGAACCCGGTATAACCGGACCAGTTATCCTCAGGTTTTGGTTCGGAGAGTGCTATATTGAATTTGAAGTTGGGAAACTCTTTTTCTATTTTTCTGAAATCATCCTCATAAAACACCTCCCGCAATGAACGTGCTCCGTACCAGTATGATGCTTTTCTGCTGGACTTCAGGGTATGGAAAAGATGGAAAAGGTGTGAACGCAGGGGAGCCATACCTGCACCACCGCCAATATATACCATCTCATTATCAGATTCCTTGATAAAGAAATCGCCATAAGGCCCGGAAATGGTAACTTTATCGCCCGGTTTCCGGGAGAATATGTATGAAGAACAGACTCCCGGATTAACATTCATAAATGCTCCCCTGGCCCTGTCCCATGGGGGTGTTGCAATCCTGATATTGAGCATTATTATGTTACCTTCGGCAGGATGATTGGCCATTGAATAAGCCCGGTAGGTGGACTCAGGATTCTTCATCTTAAGATCCCACATCTTGAACTGGTCCCACTCATCCCGAAACTCTTCTTCAACATCAAAATCTCTGAAATCTACTTCTGTTTTGGGAACATCAATCTGTATGTATCCGCCCGGTTTGAAATCCATATCCTCTCCTTCAGGAAGCCGGACAACAAACTCCTTAATGAAGGTTGCGACATTATGGTTGCTGACCACTTCACACTCCCATTTCTTAATCCCCATAACCTCTTCCGGAACCCGTATCTTCATGTCCTCCTTTATCTTGACCTGGCAGCCAAGTCTCCACAACTCCTGTTGTTCGCGCCTTGTAAAAAAATCCTTCTCCGTAGGAAGTATTGTGCCACCTCCCTCAAGAATCTGGCATTTGCACATTGCACAGGTACCCCCTCCTCCACAGGCTGACGGCAGATAAATTTCATTTTCGGAGAGTGTGGAAAGTACAGTTGACCCGGGTTGAATGGTAAACTCCTTTTCATCGTTAATGGTAAGTTTCACTTCTCCTGATGGTGTTAGTTTCGACCTGGCAAAGAGCAAGACTGACACAAGGGTAAGTATTACCACAAAAAAAACAACTATGCTTATTATTACAACCAGACCCTGTGATGTTAAAAAGATCATATTGCTAAACTTTACTTAATTTATTATTTATATCCTTTACTAGAGTTTGATCCCCATAAAACTCATAAAGGCAATTCCCATCAGCCCGGTCACGATAAACGTAATCCCCAGTCCCCGCAAAGGCCCGGGTACATTTGAATATCTTATTTTTTCACGTATTGCAGCAATACCGACAATAGCAAGGTAAAAACCCACACCTGAACCGAGTCCGAATGATGTTGCTTCGGCAATATTTGCGTATTCCCTTTCCTGCATAAACAGCGAGCCCCCAAGTATTGCACAGTTCACGGCAATAAGAGGCAGAAAAATACCCAGTGAAGAATAGAGGGCGGGTGCAAATTTCTCAACTATCATTTCAACCAGCTGTACCATTGATGCAATTACGGCTATGAACATGATAAAGCTGAGGAAACTCAGATCAATAGCGGCAAACCCTTCCCCAAGCCATGCCATGGCACCAGCACTTAGAAAGTAATTTTCGATAAGATAATTAACCGGTACGGTGATTCCAAGAACAAAGACTACAGCTATTCCCAGTCCGTTGGCAGTACTGACGGTACGTGATACCGCCAGGTATGAACACATGCCGAGAAAATAGGCAAATACCATATTATCGATAAACACCGACCTGACAAATATATTGACCAATCCTTCCATATCAAAAGATTTTTAATTTGATTCAATAAGTTTTCTGTTTCTGGCCCTTTGTACCCATATAATGACTCCAACTGTTATAAGTGCCATGGGCGGAAGAATCATAAAACCGTTATTTTCATAACCCAGGTTGTAGAACCCAAGAGTTTCAATCACAGGATAGCCCCATAGTGTTCCTGAACCAAGAAGTTCCCTGAAAAAAGCAACCACTATCAGAATCCACCCGTAACCGGCTGCATTTCCAACACCATCAAGAAATGAGGGCCATGTTTTATTGCCAAGGGCAAACGCCTCGAGGCGTCCCATAATGATGCAGTTTGTTATAATAAGTCCCACGAAAACCGATAGCTGCCGGCTGACATCATAAAAGAAGGCTTTCAGTACCTGGTCCACCAGAATTACCAGCGATGCTATAACTACCAGCTGCACAATGATCCGTATTCTGGGGGGTATGGTTTTCCGCAGAAGTGAAATTATCACGTTTGCTGATCCCATTACCGCAACAACTGCAACTGCAAGAACAACAGCCGGCTCAAGCATTACAGTCACCGCCAGCGCCGAACATATTCCAAGTACCTGCACGGTAATCGGGTTTTCATCATTAAGAGGTGTGCTCAACAGTTTTATGTTCTTTGCCGAAAATAAAGGCTCTTTCTCTGATTTACTCATGATCATGATTTTTTTGGTTCCTAAAATAATTTTCATAGCTGCCAAGGACCTCCTGGAGCATCTCCTCAACACCCTGGCTGGTAATAGTCCCGCCTGATATTCCGTCAACACGATGCTCATTCAAAGCCGCTGAACCTGGTTTAATTACACTTACCGAAACAAATTCTCCTGTTTCGTCAAAGATCTTTTTCCCCTTGAACTGATTCTGAAAAGAGCGGGTATTTATTTCAGCTCCAAGGCCCGGTGTTTCACTGTCATGGTCAAAAATAACACCGAAGATGGTATTGTAATCCTCTTCAAGCGCCACATAACCATAAACAGGCCCCCAAAGACCGCGACCATGAACCGGAAAAATATATCTTTCACTGCCTTCATCATCCCTTGAAACAAAGATCGGAAGGTTCCTCTGCTCAAGAGGTTTTCTGAGCTCATCCCGCACGTTAACGGTAAAGGCATCAACATCATCCTGCCTCTCTCCGCGATAATTAATCACATAACTTTCGACTATATACCTTTCATACTCCTCTTCAACATAAGCATTTCTGTCAGGTACCCGGGCGACCAGCTCTGCTTTTTCGACGGATCTCAAAATATCGAGCTTTCTGGCAATCTCTATGTTCAGCTCCTGATATGGCCTCAGAACAGTAGCCACCACTGAAAGCAATGCTGCAACAACTACAACCATTACAGATGCATATAAAAATATATAGGTATCACTACTCTGCTTCATTGTACTTTGTTTAATGTATTTGATCCTCCGGATGCCCTTTTAAGCCTGCGTTTGATATTTGCCTGTATAACATTGTGGTCGATCAGAGGGGCAAAGACATTCATAAAGAGGATTGCAAGCATCATGCCTTCCGGATAGGCAGGGTTTAATACTCTTATAAGTATTGCCAGAAATCCGACCAGAAACCCATAAATATATTTTCCCTTGTCAGTCTGCGATGCCGTAACAGGGTCAGTGGCCATATACACCGCCCCAAAGGCAAAGCCTCCCATTATAAGATGCTTCCATGCAGGAATTTCCATAAAGGGATTGACGGCAAATGCATTCAGAATCAGACCCATTGTTAATCCTCCCACAAAAACCGAGGCTATAATCCTGATGCTTCCTACCCCGGTAAACCACAGAATTGCAGCCCCGATAAGAATAGCAAGGGTGGATGTCTCTCCTATTGATCCCGGTATAGTGCCAAGGAACATTTCCATTGCTGAAGGAACAGCCTCTGTATTGCCAAGGGAAGCATTTGCCAGGGGTGTTGCACCGGAAAAACCGTCAACTATCCCTTCTCCCTTGAGAAGACCGCTGATCCAAACAAAATCTCCCGACATATAGGTGGGGTATGCAAAGAACAAAAAGGCCCTTGCTGTAAGTGCCGGATTGAGGATATTCATACCTGTGCCTCCAAACACTTCCTTGCCGATTATTACGGCAAAAATGGTGGCAACCGATACCATCCAAAGGGGAACATCTACAGGAACGATCAACGGGATAAGCATTCCGGTCACAAGAAAGCCCTCATTGACCTCATGGTTCCTTATCTGGGCAAAAATAAACTCCACCGCAAGCCCGCTTACATAGGATACAACTACTATAGGCATAACTTTAACAAACCCGTGCAGAAAATTATCAAAGAAACCAGCTTCGGTGCCTGTCGCGATAAAATGCTGGTATCCGGTATTCCACATCCCAAATAACAGAGCCGGGACCATAGCGGTGACAACTATTATCATGGTCCTTTTCATGTCTATGCTGTCGCGTATATGCGCCCCCCTGTTGGTTACCTTGTCCGGCACAAATAAAAAAGTCTCAAATGCATCAAAAGTGGAATGGAGCATTTCAAATCTCCCTCCCTTCTGAAAATGAGGCTTTATCTTATCAATTTTTTCCCTGAGTAGCTTCACGTGTTGAATAATTATATTATTTTCAGCTTGTTTCCTTTATCATAAGATCAATCCCATGACGGATAATGGTTTGAACCTCTGTTTTTGAAGTACATATATATTCACACAGTGCGAGATCTTCTTCCACAACCTCATAAATGCCGAGATTTTCCATTTTATCAATATCCTCAACAATTATTGCCTTGACAAGCTGTTGGGGAATAATATCCATCGGAAGGACCTTTTCATATTCACCTGTCATTACAAAAGCCCTGGGGCCACCGTTATAATTGGTATCAGATACATATTTCCTGCCTGGCATCATCCATGCAAAGAATGACCGGGAAGCACTGAAACGGTCAAATCCTGGTGAAGCCCAACCCATAAATCTGTGATGGTCGCCTTCCGGTATAACAGTGACCTGTGAATCATAGAAACCGATAAACCCTTTAGCGGGTATCCTGGTACCGGTAAGTACATTTCCGCTTATAAAACGGTTATTTCCCTCCTTTATATTATCCCTGATAATATTATCTACCGATGCCCCCATCGTGGTGCGATAATATTGGGGATTAATAACCTCTGACCCGGTAAGTGCCACAATTCTCGAAAAATCAACCACCCCTTTAAGGAAAAGTCTCCCGATTACCAGCAGGTTTTGGGGACCGATATACCAGACGGTGCCATTTTTGTGAACCGGATCGAGGTGGTGTATCTGCACACCCGGATTACCTGACGGATGGGGACCTGAAAAATAATTAAGCTGAACGCCTGCAGCATTTTTATAAACATCAGGAACCGGATAATCGACACTTACATTCAGATGTATTTGCCCGTCAGTAAGCTTCCTGAGTACATCAATTCCTGCCTGGAACTCACTGGCCGAATCCTGCATGATAAAATTATAGTCAGGTGCCAGCGGTGCAGTATCAAATCCGGATATAAATATTGATCGCGGTCTGCTATCAGGCTTTGGAATGATCCCATAGGGACGCTGCCGAAGCAGGGGCCATAAACCGCTCTGCAAAAGTCGTTTTACAATTTTTTCGCGGTCTGTTTTGTCTGGATCAGCCTTACCAAACTCCTCATATTCAATTTTATCATCAGCCTTAATGATAACCTCAAGTATTTTTCTCCGCTCACCCCTGTTAACCGCAATTACCCTGCCACTGGCAGGTGCGGTGAAAAACATATCGGGATTGTACTTATCAAAAAAGAGAGGTGTTCCCGCTTTTACCTGATCGTTTACCCGCACCAGCATCTTGGGCCTGATACCTTGAAAGTCGGCCGGTTTGAGGGCATACTGACCTGGGGGACCGGGATCAATCAGCACCTTTTCAGCTTTTCCTTTCAACGGAATATTAAGTCCTTTTTTAAGCTTGATTACCTCAGACATCTTTTTTCTTGTTGCTGTTAATTTAAAATTTAACAAATATACATGAATTTTTTTCAGCTTAAAATACACACATACAAGATGAAAAAAATTCATGTGAAAACGAAGTGTTTCCGAGTGTAAGTCAAAATTTTGTCATTTTATTAAGAACAAAATTTTGGCTTTTTACAGGAGAAATGTAGATGAATTTTTTTTTATTTAAAATTACACACCAACAAATGAAAATAAAATTGACTTACCTTGTTTACAGGTATGAATTTTAGCTAATTTGTCCAAATCAACATTCAATTTTCTCATGTTAATAGTGATAGTTGTTTTATGCATTATTATTTTTACATAGACCAATAATCTGTAAAATTTTATTTTGCAGCGCTTTGACAAAGCAAGGCACAATTGTTAAATATTTCACAATTACAGGGAAAAAAAATCGTTTAATAACCATTAAAATAACAACAACAAATGCAAATTGTTCAGGCCTCACCCGGCGTTTTATACCTTATCTGTGCTGTCTTTATGTCAGCTTTTCCGGGGCTATATGCAACCAGCCATAATTCTTTGATATTCGAGGATTACGTATACAGGGATAATATCAAAACCGTCCGCATGCATGCCATAGGATGGGAAATGTCCTACCCTGTCATTGAACTGGAAAGCGATGATGTGCTCATATTCAGTTTTGACGATCTTGATGCAGACGTAAAAAACTACCAGTACAGGATCATTCATTGTAACGCGGACTGGACCCGGTCTTCTCTGATTCCTTCTGATTATATGGATGGATTTTTTGAGAACCAGATTGATAATTACAGGTTCTCATTCAACACTTTTGTTTCCTTTACGCATTATTCCCTGACAATTCCAAATTTTGATGTCAGCCCCAGACTCCCCGGAAATTATATTCTGAAGGTATACGAGGATTTTGATGTGGAAAACGTTGTTTTAACCAGGAGATTTATGATTAATGACCCGGTGGTAACCATTCAGGCCCGTGTACACAGACCCCGTCAGACTAAACATTACCATACAGGTCAGCAACTGACCTTCAGCATATTTCATACGGAGCTTAACATTACCGATCCGCATTCTGAACTTTTTGTAACGGTAATGCAGAACGGACGAACTGACAACAGCTTAAAAGGAATCAACCCAATGTTTATAAGATCCCATGAAATAGTCTATGAGCATGATCAAAAGCTGATCTTTCCGGCAGGTAATGAATTCAGAAATTTTGACACCAAGAGTCTCCGTTCGCGGACTGAGTTTATCAGGAATATTGAATTTTCCGGTG
This sequence comes from Bacteroidales bacterium, assembly GCA_007134675.1. GTDB lineage: Bacteria > Bacteroidota > Bacteroidia > Bacteroidales > PUMT01 > PXAP01. The sequence goes on along the minus strand of SLKJ01000030.1, from coordinate 37,250 downwards.
GGATTAACCATGTTGAGCTTCAGACTTCAGACTCCCGGCAATATTCAAGGTATTTTTCACATCATGACATAAACGGCAGGTATCTCATCAGGAATGAGGAGGGGCGTAATCCATCCATTGACGCGGACTACGTGATGGTATGGTTCACCCTTCCCTGGGATGTGCCTTTTGACAACGGAAATGTTTATATTCTCGGACAATTAGGCGACTGGAATTTTCACCAACGGAACAGGATGAAATATAATTACGATAACAAGGCATATGAGCTTGGTATGCTTCTCAAGCAGGGTTATTATAACTATCATTTCGCTTTCCTTGAAGAGGGAGCATCCGAAGCTGATATTACCATCTTTGAAGGTAACTTTTTTGAGACCGAAAACGACTATTTCATAAAGGTATACCATAGACCTCCGGGAAGCCGTATCGACAGACTTGTAGGGGCTATTAGGGTTAACTCAAGAAACTGATATCATTACAGACCGATATCGTCACTAATTTCTTTCATGGCATTGACAGCCAGTTCGGCAAATTCCGGAAGAGGGATGCCAATCTTTTCGCATTCAAGGATGTGATCACGACTTACTGATGCGGCAAAGGCCTTCTCCTTCATCCTCTTTACGACCGATTTGGGTTTTACAGAAGAGATCTTTTTGTCTGGGTAGACCAGGGCTGTGGCATAGACCAGTCCGGTAATGGTCTCTCCCGCAGCAAGGGCATGCTGGAAAAGGGTACTTCTCTCCCTGCCCGTGGCCTTTTCGTTGTGCATGGTAATAGCGTCTATGATTTCCGGATCAAGGTTATAACCGTCAAGTATAGTTCCCGCTTGAAGGGCATGCTTTTCAGGATCGGCATTGGTCATCTCCACATCAATATCATGCAATAACCCCGCCAGGCCCCATTTATCCTCATCCTCACCAAGTCTTCCGGCCAGGGCACGCAGCACCGCTTCTGAAGCGAGGCAATGAATGCGCATTTTTTCGTCTTTAACATATTCCTTAAGAAGTTCCAGAGCTTTTTCTCTTTCCATGATCAAAGAATTAATTAAAAACTAACATATTCACCAGTCATTTCATGGGGTTTAACAATATCACCAAAAAACTGAAAATTATTGCCCTGACAATAACGGACAATCATGAGATAAATTCAAAACTTTTTTAAAATCTTCTGATCTCCCATTTCCTTATCTCATTCAGTGCCACCTCTCCGTCCCCCATGGCTTTAAGTTCTCTGACACCTGTTCCCTCATACGATATAAACCATTTTATCAGTATATCAACCAGGTCGGGATACTTTTCAAACAGATCCTCATAATTAAGAGCACGTATAACCCGCAGCCGTTCGCTTGCCGGTGTGGCTATTATCTTGGGATCGGTAAGGCGGTCGCCGTATCCTGAATCATCTTCAAAATAGAGAACAAGCAGTGGGATGACTTCAAGCACCGTTCCAGTAGGAAGGCTCTCTGAAATCACTAATATGTCAACCGGATAACCATCACCCCCCATCACAGGATCAATAAATGTTCCCGGAACAAATCCGTAATTTGCCGGATAAGGGAGAAAATCCACGACCCTGTCATCACCATCAACCTGCTCAACCAAAAACATTCTCTTCTCCTCATTATATGAAATCTTACGGTTTGTGCCTGCAGGTATTTCAATTACAGCATTAACATAATTTATGGTAAATGTAGGAATAGTATTAAAGTTTCGCATTTGTTTATTACCGCATCCCGTGATTGAGGTTAAGGAAAAACTGATCACCGTGAGCAGCAACAATTGAAGCAGGAATTTTATTGCCATATGACTGTTGTTAGTGCATACCTGAGGACGGATTTGTATATTTCGTCAACAAATTACTATTTCCGGTATGCAAAAATATAAAATTTGCCCGAACCGTAATCACATGAACCGGTTTGAGACTTATATCTTATCATTGCTCTCCGGATTATCGGGCAAGTATATTAAAAGTCAAACCTTATTCCCTGGGCAAGAGGCAATTCAAGCCCATAGTTGATCGTATTGGTCTGACGGCGCATATATTGCTTCCATGCGTCGGAACCGGATTCCCTGCCTCCCCCCGTTTCCTTCTCGCCACCAAAAGCACCCCCTATCTCTGCCCCTGAGGTCCCGATATTTACATTGGCAATACCACAGTCCGAACCGGCTTCAGATAAAAACAGTTCAGCCTCACGCAGGTTTTCCGTGAAAATAGCTGAAGAGAGTCCTTGTGGCACATCATTATTGATGGTTATGGCCTCCTCAATGGTCCTGTATTTAATCAGGTATAATACAGGAGCAAAGGTTTCTTCCTGCACTGTACTGTAATGGTTCTCAGCTTCCACCAGGGCAGGAACAACATAATTGGAGAATGCCTGCTTATCTGGTTTGTAAAGTCCTCCGCCAAAAATCAATTTACCACCCTCCTGCTTTACATTTTCAACAGCAGACAGAAATGCCTGCACGGCATCTCCGCTTATCAGCGGTCCCACAAGGGTTTCCCTATCCAGAGGATGGCCTATCCTGGCAGCTACACTTTCATAAGCTGTTAAAAGACTTTTTCTGACAGCATCATAAACACTTTCGTGGATGATCAGCCTTCTTGTTGAGGTACATCTCTGCCCTGCTGTCCCCACTGCCCCGAACACCACAGATTTTATTGCCATCTCCATATTGGCACCTGGTGCGATTATCACGGCGTTGTTGCCACCCAGTTCCTGTATAACCCTGCCCAGACGACCACCGATTATTGCCCCAAGTTTCTTTCCGACCGCCGTTGACCCGGTAATCGAAAAAAGAGGTATCCTTTTGTCCGCTGCGAAGCTGTCTCCAAGAACAGAAGACTGCGCAATGATCATATTGAAAACACCTTCAGGCACATCGTTTTTCCTGAGTACATCTGAGATGATTTTCTGAACGGCAATTGCACAAAGCGGGGTTTGTGAACTGGGTTTCCAGATCACAACATCACCGCAGACAGCAGCCAGCATCGCATTCCACGCCCATACGGCAACGGGGAAATTGAACGAGGTGATCAAACCCACTATTCCATAAGGATGATACTGGTCGTATAAGCGATGTTTCTCCCTCTCTGAATGCATTGTAAATCCATTGAGAAGGCGGGACTGGCCAACAGCAAAATCGCAGATATCAATCATCTCCTGGACCTCACCAAGCCCCTCTTCATATATTTTACCCATCTCCAGGGAGACCAGGCTACCCAGGTCTTCCTTCTTTTCCCTGAGAGCATTGCCGATCTGCCTTACAACCTCACCCCGCCTGGGTGCCGGTATCTCACGCCAGATCCTGAATGCCTGTTCCGCTTTTTCAATAACATATTCATAATCCTCATTGCCGGCGGTAGCAACATCTGCTATTGCCCCGTTATCGGAGGGGGAATATGATGTGATCTTTGTCCCTGATGTCCTGATCCAGTCTGTACCGGTACAGGCCCCTTGATTAAGACCGTTAATGTTAAGTCTTGAAAGCAACTGATCCATAAGAAGATGTATTGGTTACAATTTCATATAAGGATATCTGTAATCTGGCGATGTGATGAAATTCTCCTTGATTGAACGGGGACTGATCCATCTGATGAGGTTAAATTCGTCACCGGCTTTGTCATTGGTGCCTGAAGCCCGGGAACCGCCAAACGGCTGAAGTCCCACGATAGCACCCGTGGGCTTGTCGTTGATATAGAAGTTTCCAGCAGCATATCTCAGTCTTTCGCCTATGTAAGAGGCAGCGATCCTGTCACGCGCGAAAACGGCACCAGTCAGACCGAAAGGAGAGGTGGTGTCGCACAGGTCTATTGCCTCTTCAAGTTTGTTATCTTCATAAATAAAAATAGTAAGCACAGGCCCGAAAATCTCCTCCTCCATCAGCCTGTTTCCGGGGTTTGTGGTTTCAACAATAGTAGGACGGACAAAGTAACCGGTACTGTCGTCATATTCACCCCCTGTGATGATGGTGGTCTCATCTGACTTCCTTGCAAAATCGATATAGGAGGCAATATTATCGAATGATTTTTTGTCTATTACCGCATTCATGAAATTCTGATGTTCCATCACGTCCCCCATCCTGATATCGCCGGCCATATCTACCAGAAGTTCCTTTAAGCGGGGCCACAATGACCCCGGCACGTACATCCTTGATGCAGCACTGCATTTTTGTCCCTGATATTCAAAGGCTCCCCTTATGGTATTAACAGCCACATCTTCAACCACTGCCGAAGGGTGAACAAAAATAAAATCCTTACCCCCGGTCTCCCCTACAAGCCTGGGATATGATTTGTAACCAGTCAGGTTTTCGCTTACCTGCCTCCACAGGTGGTTGAAGGTGGCATTGGAACCTGTAAAATGGATCCCGGCCAGATTATGGGAAGAAAGGGTATTTTTACCAATGACACTGCCATCTGCAGGGAGAAAATTGATTACACCATCGGGCAGTCCTGCATCCATAAAGATCCGCATCAGATGGTAATTTGAAAGAATTGCAGTGGTAGCGGGTTTCCAGAGGGTGGTGTTGCCCATCATCACCGGTGCCATGTTAAGGTTGGAGGCGATGGCGGTAAAATTAAATGGGCTGATTGCCAGCACAAAGCCTTCCAGAGCCCTGAAATCCATCCTGTTAAGCTGGTTGAACGGTGAGCTGGGCTGATTCTCATAGATACGTCCGGCATAATACACGTTGAATGTCAGAAAATCTATAGTCTCGCAGGCAGCTTCAATCTCGGCCTGGTAGATATTTTTGCTCTGTCCAAGCATTGTCGCCGCCACAATAACATGCCGGTACTTCATGGCGATCATATCTGCAGCCTTCAGTAATATCGAAGCTCTGACTGACCATGAGAGATCTGACCAGGCCTTATGGGCCTCAAGGGCAGCATCGATGGCCATCTTTATCTCTTTCTCACCAGCTTTATGGTAGGTGGCCAGGACATGCGAATGGTTGTGCGGCATAACCACAGTCCCCGTGTTTCCTGTTCTGATCTCCTTTCCCCCTATTATCAGGGGAATCTCAATTTCCGTGTCTGCCTGGCGGCGCAACTCGGCATCAAGATTTATCCTCTCCGGTGAATCCGGCAAATAGTCACGGATGACCTCATTCAATGGTCGTGGAAAATTAAATAGAGCGTTATTCATTACCTGTTGGTTTTAAGTTTATGTAAATTATAGTCTGCTTAATTCATAAACATGGAAACATCCCTGAGTATCTGAACTTTGGAAACAACCCTGTTTTAATCATTTGAAATTATGCCTTTGACGTGTGATTACAAATGATTAAAATCACTATTTATAAGAGTTACATCTTTATCATATTTCACAACGGCTGTTAATAAAAAAGAATACAATAAAAGCTTCCCTTTCAGTTTTTTCTCTAATTTTGCACTGGTGTCAAATTAAAAAGACATATCATGATCCGGTTTCGGGAAAAAATAATGTCTCATATCAAAAACAAATACGTTTTAACCCTTCTTATTTTCTTCATATGGATATTGTTTTTTGACCAGAACAATCTTTTAAATCGTTTGACGAGACAGAGGCAGATAAATCAGCTTGAGAGTGACATACAATACTTCAGGGAAAGAATCAGGCAAGACTCAACTCGCATGAATGAGCTCAAAACTGATAATGAGAATCTTGAAAAATTTGCCAGGGAACAGTATCTTATGAAAAGGGAAAATGAAGATATTTTTGTGATTGAATTTGAAAATTAGCATCTCCATATAACACCTCTCTGCAGTTTCCTGAATCCGGTCAGCAGTCCCGCACAATCAGCAGAAGCCACCTCCCCGGTTCTTCTGAGAAGCTCCCCTGCCATAAGTAGCAGAGGCTGGGCGGAATGACAATTCTCTCTGGCAAAATTTAAATACTTAAGCAGACGCAGTGCATTGAACCAGGTAAAAAATCTTTTTCTGAATGTCAGCAGACTTGCTGAATGAAGGTTCATCTGCTCCACAGCCTCCGGAAAACCATTGTTATTAAGATAGTCCTCCAGGCATCCGGGTAGTCCGGCTACGACATTTCTGACCTGATTTTCTGAAGCATTGAAAAGACCGGAATTTGCACTGAAAAGGACTGACAGATCATCGAAGGAACTGACTGAATAGGTGTTCAGCAGAGACCGGTCGCCGGAGATATATCTTTTAATGGCAGCACCGGTTCCGAATGGAACCCTTCCTGAAATACGGGATGAGGGTATTACCCTGGTGGTATTCACTTCAGTGAATTTACCAAGAGGGAATATCTTATGCAGAAAATAGAAGTCCTCGCCCGCCTTCTTCCTGTTCATTCCCCCCTGGCTGGCATATACTTTAGCACGAACAGCAAAACAGCTGCCAAGGGTATGAAAAGACCACGGAAAACCAGTCTGCCTCATTGCCTGTATAAAGTATCTCAGGTAAAGCTCGTACCCGGCAACAGCCTCATAAACAGTAGGTAGCTGATCATCACCTGAGAGTGGATGCTCAAAATAGATAGTGCATCCTCTGATCTGATGATCAGAAAAACATTTTTCCAGTTCAGTAAAATAATTGCGGTCACATCTGGAATCAGCATCAAAAGATGCGATTATCCCCCCTTCATTCTTCAGCATATTAAAGCGGCGCAGAGCCTCATCCATACCGGCCTTTCGGGCAAGACCGGCGCCGGCGTAACTGCTTGGGAAAGGCGGGGCATCAACAAGATATACCCGGAAGAATGGAGAACATTTTTTCCTGATCCACTGCTCCACCTGCCTGACAGTTTTTCTGTTCTGGTCCAGTATATTCAAGCCCGCATCATCAGGAGCGTTAACAACAACGATAACCTCAACCGGAAAGGAGGGGCGATCTGAGTCATATAGAGATTCCAGTGAATTTAATACATCAGGTTCACTGAAACTGGGAATTACAACTATTATCCCGGTACCCGGTTCAGGTTCAGATAATATAAAAGGTTTAAAAAGAGAGTGTTTATTCAGGTAAGAGGAGGCAAAACCCATAACAGGATTATGTTTTATCTCCCCCGGTTTTCACGGTATTGCCTGTTCAGTCCATCAATTACTTCTCTGGTAATATTAAGGCTCATGTCGGTGTACAGAAACGGACCGCCAAATGAATGACTCAGTATATACTGGTAATTCTGATTCCTGTTGTATTCTTTAAGAAATTCATATATACTATGATGCAGTTGCCTGTGCATTACCTGCTCCTCTTCCATAAGCTCTCTGGAATAGTTATCTCGCTGCTCCATAAGATCCTGCTGTTCCTGCATCAGTTCCAGCTCTCTCTGCTGTGCCTGCGAACGGGTCATCAACCCCTTCTGGACCCTGTCCTGAAAATCAACAACTTTGCGTTCATAATTCCGGGAAATTCTTGTAAGTTCACCCTCCAGCCTTTGCTGTTTCTCCAGAAATTCTTTCTGCATGTCATAATACATGTCATAATTATTCAGGAGGGTATCAAAATAAACATAGACAATATCCCTTGAAACAGGAAAATATTCTCCAGTTTCTTCGTACTCATCCATGATCTCTTCAGGAATAGCGGGTGCAGAAAAATGAAGCACATAAAGCACCGCAACGGCTACTCCCAGAACAATGTTCAATATCAGCGATACATGTTTCATTACTATTTATTTATATTAGATTAAACACAGACTTTCAGGTTCCTGTTTAAATATCCTTGCTTCCCCGTAAAAAAAAATTTAGTACGAAAAAGTATACAAATATACATGAAAATTTTTTAAGCCAATTTACACACATACGGATGAAAAAATTTTCATGTTAAAGCGCAGCGGTTCCGACTGTAAGCATAAACTTTGGATAATTAATTAAGGCAAAATTCATTAAAACTCCGGGCAGGGAACCATTCTGGGCCTTTTCGGAATGCGGATCGATGTCCATGAATAGGAAATGGATATCTCATGGGCTCCGCCTGTTGAGCCAAGTAATTGTGAGACGGGAAAATCAAAACTGTACCCTATGTTAAACTGATCAATTTTATACCCTACAAGGAAGATCACTGCATCCTGTCCGCCGCTGCTTAGACCCGGGATCCCCCTGTACCATGCTCCAATCACCAGGGGGCTCCTGTACCAGTACATTCCAAGATCAAGTTGATTAAACGGGCCCTGCTGCCGGTAGAGAAAAGCAAGCTGAAGGCTCTCTTCCAGCCTTCTGATAAGTCTGCCACCACGTGTAAACTTGGTACCTCCGAAAACAGAATATTTTATGGGCACAAAAGCATTGAAATCATCATCACCATCAAATTCCCACAGCGAATGGTTAGGCCGCAGCAAATGGTCAACTGCAAAGCCGAACCAGTACTGCTCTGAATAGGCCATTGCCGAGAATGAAAAATCAACCCCGCCCCTCCTGCTAAGTGGAGGTATTTCAATAGTGGTCGGCCTCTGACCACCAGGGGTTATCTGATCGCTGAAAACAAGTTTATCAAAATCAATTGCACGCTCAGTGTAGAAAAAATGAACACCGGGTCTCATATGCCATTCCGGATTTAAAGGAAAATCATACGAATATTGGACACCGACATTTGTAGTCCTCAGATTTCCGCTTCCTGCCATGTCCTGCATGAAAAGAATTCCTGCCCCGCTGTCATACTGATCAAACCAGTGATCATATGAAAAGGTATAGGTAACGAACTTACCGGGAAGTTGTGGCCACTGGTTCCTGTAATTAGCTCCCAGCCGGCTTCCCTCTGTAAGGCCGGCAAAGGATGGCGCAAGGTAAAGCGGATTAGCATAAAACTGCGAGAATTGAGGGTCCTGCGCTTTAATCTCTAAGGCTGAGACAGTGAAAAGCAATACTGCACAAGCAAGCCTGATTACAACTATGGATTTGTATTTTAGCCCTGATAACATTTATAATAACATTCAGCATTCATCTACCACAATTAACGATGATAACAGCATTGAGGTTACAATTTTTCGCAGTTTTCCATCGGATAAACTGTAAAGGTGATTGAAATCCAATAATGCATGATGAATTCCGTATACCACAATGCTTTGACTGCATGCCGAACCCTCACCCGTATATTGATTATTACAGGTAATGTGGCATCAATACATTAATGAAAGACTTATTAACCAAATATTTGAACAAAAAATGGCATGGCTTGTTTTTATAAATAATGTATTGATTATTAACATTTAAAATCTAAGCCAATGAATAAAAGAGTTTTTCTTAAAACAGGTCTTCTGGGCATGGGTGGATTAATTGCCTCCCCTTTTATCGCACGAGCAGGAAATATGGAGATGGAATCACCCCATAAAACCAGAATTAATGAGGGAAGTTCATTTCAGCTTGCCCCCCTTCCCTATGCATATGACGCGCTTGAACCATATATTGACGCCCGCACGATGGAAATACATCACAGCAGGCATCATGCTGCCTATGTAAACAATCTTAACAATGCACTGCCAGGAGCAGCAGGCGACAGATCCCTTGAGCACATCATGAAGTCTGTTTCATCCTATTCTGTCGCTGTCAGGAATAATGGGGGTGGTCATTACAATCACGAATTATTCTGGGAAATAATGACACCTAACGGAGGCGGTCAACCAACAGGTGAATTGCTGGCAGCAATAAACAGTTCATTCGGATCTTTCAGGAAGTTCCAGGAACTGTTTACAACTGCAGCTGCCACCCGGTTCGGATCTGGATGGGCATGGCTTGTTGCAGCTGACGGAAAACTTATGGTAACCTCTACTCCAAATCAGGACAACCCACTGATGGATGTTGTGCCTGCTAAGGAAAGGGGAACCCCTGTTATGGGAATTGATGTATGGGAGCACGCCTACTACCTTAAATACCAATACAGAAGAGGTGATTATATCTCTGCATTCTGGAATGTAATTGACTGGAACGCAGTCGCAGAAAAACTTAAAAAAGCATAATCCTTCATCACAGGAGAAAAAATGTATAAATCCTTTATTAAGTAAGGACAGTAGCTACTAAAGAACCTGTTGATAAAAAACAATTCAACAGGTTTTTTTTATTAATCCCGTCTTTTATTAATCCAGGGAAAAAAATTAAATAATCCGTATCTGGTTTTTTTCTTTTTGTGCTGTAAAAAGGTAAGAAGGCCGGTAATTTCTTACCGGCCTTCTTTTCAACCAAACCAACTTACACCAACCTATTCGAAAGGTTGGTTACCAGAAACTCTTATCATTTATCCACCAAACTTCCTTGAAACCTCACTCCAGTCTATCACGTTCCAGAACGCGGATATATAATCAGGACGTCTGTTCTGATAATGAAGATAATAGGCGTGTTCCCACACATCCAGACCGAGTATCGGGGTACCTTTTACCTCTGCAAGATCCATCAGGGGATTGTCCTGATTTGGAGTCGAACTTACAACAAGGCGATCGTCCTGTTTCACGAGCCACGCCCATCCAGATCCGAACCGGGTGGCAGCTGCCTTTGAAAATTCATCCCTGAAAGCTTCAAAGGAACCAAAAGATGATTTAATTGCATCAGCCAGCTTACCAGAGGGCTCGCCCCCGCCATCAGGTGACATGATCTCCCAGAAAAGGTTGTGATTAAAATATCCTCCCCCGTTATTCCGCACAGCGACCGGATATTTTGAGATATCTTTCATCATATCTTCAATGCTCTTATCTGCCAGTTCTGAATTTTCAACAGCTGCGTTAAGATTATTGGTGTATGCGGCATGATGTTTAGTATGGTGTATTTCCATTGTGCGTGAGTCAATATGTGGCTCAAGCGCATCGTATGAATAACTTAATGATGGAAGTTTAAATGACATAATTAATAATTTTATGAGTTAAAAAAAATTTACTGTGTCTAAATTTAACTAATTAACAAACCTTCCATATAATTGTTCAAAATAAGATCAGATTAACTTTGCATTAGTTAATCAACTGTCTAAGTACCATTAAAAATTTATTAAATTTGCCCTTTGTAGCAGGTAACCCGTTTGAAGCCAATATTTTTAACAACACAGAATAAAAGCAAATTATGGAAACTGAAAAAAAGCTGAAAGAACCAATGGATAATCTGATAGAAGATGAAGAGTTCGGCTATTCCAAAGTTGAGATATTTCATCCAGAGGATACCAAAAAAATTGCATCCAGTTACCGCGAAATATTGAAAGTACTCAGGGAAGATATTGAGAGGGAAGGTCTTGAAAAAACTCCCCTTCGGGTGGCAAAAGCCATACAGTTCCTCACTCACGGTTACAAACTCAACCCGGAAGATATTCTCAATTCGGCAAAGTTCACAGAAGATTACCAGCAGATGGTGCTGGTTAAGGATATTGAAATTTATTCCATGTGCGAACACCATATGATTCCGTTTTACGGAAAAGCTCATGTAGCTTATATACCGTTTAAACATATTACGGGGCTAAGCAAAATAGCCCGGGTGGTGGATGCCTATTCAAGGAGGCTGCAGGTACAGGAAAGGCTTACTACCCAGATAAGGGACTGTATCCAGGAAACACTAAATCCCATGGGAGTTGCCGTTGTAATAGAAGCACATCATATGTGTATGCAGATGAGGGGCATTCAAAAACAGAATTCGGTAACAACCACCTCCGCCTTCACAGGGATCTTTCTGAAACAGATGCAAACAAGGGAAGAATTCATACACCTTATCGGTGCCAAGCTTCACTGATAAAATCAGGCCTTCCAGTTTCATATGCAGACAAAACTACTTTAACAACAATAAAACAGCAATCAACAAAACAGACCTTAATCATGAAACTATCGTCATCCAGCAACATACAAAATAAAAGTTATAACGCATTTATATTTCCGGGCCAGGGAGCCCAGTTTCCCGGAATGGGGAAAGATCTGTTTGAAAAATTCGATCTTGCCAGAGAGATTTTTGAAAAAGCCAATGATATTCTTGGTTTCCGTATAACCGACAAGATGTTTGAAGGCTCCGAGGCTGACCTTAAACAAACAAATGTGACACAGCCTGCAATATTTCTTCACTCGGTTGTGCTTGCCAGCGTGCTAGGTAAAGATTTTATCCCTGATATGGCTGCAGGCCATTCGCTGGGAGAGTTTTCAGCGCTGGTTGCCACCAATGCGATCTCTTTTGAAGACGGACTCAGGCTTGTTGCAGCAAGGGCACGTGCAATGCAAAAGGCATGTGAAGCGGAGCCTTCTGCAATGGCTGCAATATTAGGACTTGATGATAATGTGGTTGAAGAGGCCTGCGCAGGCATTGATGAAGTAGTGGTTCCGGCCAATTACAACAGTCCCGGACAAATTGTTATCTCCGGATCAATTAAAGGTATAGACCTTGCTGTTGAAAAGCTCAGGGAACTGGGAGCCAAACGTGCGCTGAAGCTTATGGTGGGAGGAGCATTCCATTCGCCCCTTATGAAACCTGCCAAAGAGGAGCTTGCAAAAGCAATTGATAACACACCGGTAAACAAGCCCCGGTGTCCGGTTTATCAGAATGTAACCGCGATGCCGGTTACCGACCCTTCGATTATAAAGGAAAATCTTGTAGCCCAGCTTACTGCACCCGTCAGGTGGACACAAACCATGTTAAACATGATAAAAGACGGAGCTGCTTCGTTTACGGAAGTAGGTCCTGGTAACGTGCTGCAGGGGCTTGCCAAAAAAGCAGACCGGAGCATTCAGGCAAGAAGTGCTGCAGACCTGATATGACGGCAACTTGCCAAAGGTAGTTTCTGCCCCGACGGACCGACTCCAAATAGTTGCCGAAGGACCGGTTCACCTTATGAACAGTAACCGGATATCCGGCGCCAGTCTTTTTACCCGAAATTGAATATCAGGGACTGCCTGATTTCGGGATGAAGACTGAGTGCTACGGGACAGGTTTCTGCAGCTTTCCTGATTACCTTTTTATGTTTATCGGAATAACCCCCGGAAGGGAAGAAAAGCTCTATTCTGACTTCTGCAACCCGTCGGGGATCAGCTGCCATTATCTTTGTTATGCCAACCCGCGTCCCCTCAATACTGAAACCGTGCTCCCTTCCTGCTATGCCCATTATGGTCAGCATGCAACTGCCCAGTGCTGTTGCGAGAAGATCGGTAGGAGAAAAAGATTCTCCCTGGCCCTGGTTGTCAACAGGAGCATCAGTAATAAGGGTCTTTGAGGATTGCACATGTTCTGCCTCTATTCTTAACTGACCTCTGTAAATCATCCTTATGGTTTCCATAATAGCGTGGATATGAAAAAATTTAATATTTTAATTTTTCAGGGGACCGGGCTTGAATATTACCCCCCTGTTCTGCCTGCCGTCAATCTGTATTTTGAAAGGGTGTTCAAATCGCACATGCCTTACATGTTTGTCTTCATAATATGCCGGTTGGGAATTCAGGAAATCAACATCATAAAACCCTTCTTTGAAATGCGGGTTTACAGTAAAATATCCAACTCTGAAAGAGGTGAGGTTCTGAAAGAAGTGAGTGCCCTGACTTGGATCAATATGATAATTTTCAAGACCGGATTCAATGATAACCCTTGCCATTGAAATCTGGGGCCACTTAATCGGTATCCCCAACCAGGGGTCGCTGGAACCCCATCGGCCTGGACCTGTTAACACATAATTCCTTCCTTCTTTTATAAACATCTCATTGACCTTTTCGATCTCAAGGGCAATTTCCTTATTTTCAGACGACCTGAATTTATCAGGATGAACATATACAAAGTCCGATATGTTGGTTATAGTGCCATAACCAAGAGCAGATTCTGAATATACAATGGTATTGTCATTCTCAATCATATCAAAATTCACATCCACCTTCTGCTCCCCAAATACAATCGGTCTGATCTGAAGGAAATAGAAAACTTTCGGTTGTCCTTTGGGTGTATCCAGATCAACCGCAAATTCAATTTCTATAGGATTATTCATTTCATGCTGTCCGGTTTCAAGAAGTGTCCGGAGTATTTCGGGCAGAGGAAAAATATTGTGGTTAAGGATATTTGAAAAGGTGACAACTTTTTTACCCTGATGGCCGACACCTTCTCTGATCATATTGTATTCATAATCATAAGTTGACCCGACGTAGCTGAAAGAGGTCTCGTCTTCGGCTTCCCTTATGGGAAGTTTAAGAATATTCACGCCGTCATCAACGGAGGGAATAAAACTATCCACATTCAGGTCCAGTGCATAAAACTTTTTTTGAGATTCTCTGAGTGCCTGTTCGGGTGTGGAAAGCTGCAAAACTTTTTTAGGATACTTTGGAGAAAACCTGAGAGATATCCCTCCGTCCACTATAAGCTTGCCAAGCCCGAATGCAATGTTCGCTATGCCATCCTGCGCTTTTTCAGGTGGGATAGGGTAAAAATTAACAGAACGAGCCACACCGGATATAGTAGGATAAAATTTATCTCCGCTCCTGGTGGTTCCACATACTTCCTGCAGGATTATCCCCATTTTTTCCTCATCAATAACATTGGCCGTAGCAGCCATATATGCCTTGCTGCTTTTAAAATAAACAGATGCATAAACCGACTTAATAGCATCAGTCAGCATCCTGATCATAAGTGTACTGTCATCCACCCGCGGAATCATATATGTGGAGTAAATACCGGCAAAAGGCTGGTAATAGCTATCTTCCAACTTACTTGAAGAACGGATCGCAACCGGGTTACGCACCACCGAGATAAAAGCATACAGATCCTGGTGCAACCTTCCCGGGAGACTTGCTGATACAAACCTCTGAAGTATCTCCTCATCACTGGCATTGGACAACCCGAGCCTGTAGAGCTCATTGGATTCCATGAACTCATCGAAAATATCTGTGCTTAAAACCACCGTACGTGGTATGGTTACAATGACATCCGGATATTTACCGAAAAGACGGTTCTTTTTAAGTATCGAATTTATAAATGCCAGTCCCCGTGCCTTGCCTCCAATTGATCCTTCTCCTATTCTGGAAAACATAAGGTACTCGTCAAAACTGTTCTTATCAAATTTTGCAATAACGCCCCGCCCTTTTGAGGATCGGAAACTAGAAATCGCAGTAAAAATATAACGTCTTACCTCTTCAATTGAAAGGAAGTCCTCTACCTTGAGATATTTAAACATCTGGGCTATAGGAAACAATGCTCTTGCATTCAGCCATTTTGAAAAATGGTTCATGCCAGAGTGATAGGCCAGAACATGTTCCGGCACATCAAGAATAGCCTGCTGCAATGCCTGAAGATCGGCAGCACGGCAAACTTCCTGCCTGGTTTCCGGATCATGGAATATGAACTCGCCAAATGAGAATTGCCTGATAACAAAGTTCCTCAGCTCAATTGAAAGGGTTTTAGAGTATTTATGAATAAATCCGGCTTGCAGCTCTTCAGCATTACTTTGGTATTTACAGTCACTCGACTGCAGCAAAACAGGCATATGCGGATCATCGGCCTTTACCTTGGTACAAAGCCGGAGACCGGCCTTATTATCCCTTTTCCCCTTGCGGTCATAAGATATATCAGAAATCACACCCAGAAGGTTATGCTTATATTTTTCATAAAGTAAGAGAGCCTCCTCATAATTTGTTGCCATGAGTATCTTAGGTCTTCCCCGCATCCGGAGGTTTTTCTGATGGGCATTAAGGGCTTCACGGGCAAAATCAAGGGATTGCTTGAGAATGATCTTATAGAGGTGGGGCAGGTAACTTGAGATATACCTTATTGAATTCTCAACCAGCAATATGGTCTGCACACCCCCCTCCTCCACATCATGCGCGACATTCATTGAATCCTCTATCAGCTTGATAATGGCAAGCAAAAGATCGGCATTGCCAAGCCAGCAGAAAACATAATCCACAGCAGTTAAATCCTCATTTACCAGTTTCATTGAAATCTCACGGGTAAAGTAGGTCAAAACTACAATCGGCACATCAGGATACTCAGATTTGATCTCACCTGCAAGTCTGAATACATCAGAGTCTCCACCAACGCTGATCATTGAGATAATAAGATCAATTTTCTCTTCCTTCAATATCCCGAATGCTTCCGGTCCGTCGGTTGCTTTTACAAATACAGGTGGTGTGCTGAGGTTGAGTGAAACATACTCGTTGAATATCTGCTCATCTATTCTGCCATCTTCTTCAAGCATAAATGCATCATAATTACTGCAAATCAGCAGAATCTTGTGAATACGTTTCTGCATCAGAAGGTTGAAGGAAGTATCCTGAAATCTGTAGCTATCCAGTTCGTTAATGGGATGATGCAATCGATCCATAATTAAATTTTACTAAAAATACTAATTTGATCTGATAATTAATGCCATTCCCTTTCTGCCATCCATCAGAATTTCAAGCGGCCCGGGGTATCTTATATGTCTCAAAAAACCGGTCTCTTCAACAGTCTCTCCCTCCAGCAGCATTTCCTCTTTAATAAAATCATCAGGATTAGTGTGGTTTACTGACAAATATCCTACATTCATTGATGTAAGATTATGAAAAAAATGCGACCCGAGTGATGCGTCAAGAGGAAATCCCTCCATGCTCATTTCAACTATAACTGCAGCATTGGATATTTGAGGCCATGCAACCGGAATACCTATAAACCGGTCACGGGTACCCCACCGTCCAGGTCCTATAAGGACATATTTCCTTTTCTGCCTGAGCATTGTCGAATTGAGCATTTCAATTTCACGAGCTATCTCCCTGGTTTTCATCTTATCAAAACTCCCGGTTTTTACATAAATAATATCAGTAATATTGTCAATTTTGCCGTTCCCCATGCTTTTGCCGGACTTAAGAAGTAAAAGATCATCATCGATATTTTCATTATCAATGACATAATCACCCTGATTTCCAAACAACGGTTTAATCTGCAGAAGATAAAATGATGTAAAGCCATTATTTTCGGTGTTCAGATCAACAGCAAATTCAATTTCAACGGGACATCCCAAAGCCTCTTTTACTACATCGAGAATAACAGAAATTGCATTGGCAAGTGGTGTGTAGTTATACTTAAGTATATTGGCAAAATTCACTATTCGTGGGCCAGGGTTTTCAATTCCGGGAATGATGCGATCATTGTCAATATCGTAAACTGAAGCACAGTGTTTCAGGGTACCGTGTTTTTCAGCATCGGCAATATCAAGTTTTATAAGCCCTGCATTTTCACCCTCAAGAAGGTTTATATCAGGTCTTGCCAGGTTCACTGCATAAAACTTCACCTGAGAATTTTTGTAGAGATCCCTTGGTGAAATTATTTCAATATCGGGGTAAGCAGGCGAAAAGCGGTAAGATTGCTCACCATCCATTACATATTGTCCGAGACCCACAGCAGCAACAGAAAAGCCCTCCTCAGGTTTCATATGGGCTACAGGGTAATAGTTATGAGACTGCGCAGTACCGCTTATATGCGGATAGAAATAGTCGCCATAACGGTTTCCGACCACCTCCTGTATTACAATGGCCATCTTCTCCTCTTCAATCTTATTGTCGATAGATTCAAAATAGGTTTTTGCATTTTCTGAAAAAACAGATGCAAAAACCAGCTTTATTGCATTCATCGCCTGCTGAAGCCTGACATCAAAAACCGGATGGTTGTTAGGAAGGAGATATGTCCCGAATACACCGGAAAATGGCTGCATCAGCGAATCCTCAAAAAGGCTGGAGGACCTTATTGCCACAGGTCGTTTAATAAGCTTGAGGAAGATTCGGAGCTTCTTTTCCAGATTGTAACTAAGATTTCCGTTTATGAACAGCTTTTTTATTCTTTCATAGTCAGTTTCATTATATATTTTGTCATACAGCTTGTTGAGCTCCAAAAAAACATCAAACTCATCAGTTCCGATTATTCCTGTAACGGGCGTGCGGATATTAATGCCGCTGATCATCTCTGAGAATTTGAAACTATAAATAAGCGAATGTACAAATGCAAGTCCCCGGCCCTTCCCTCCGAGCGACCCGGAAGCAAAAGAGACAATATTTGATTCCTCAAGTATGGCAGATTCTTCAAAGTTGACAATCTTTCCCCTATCCTGCTCATTGCGGTGGTTGATTATTATATTTATCAGAAATCTGCGCATCTCTTCAGCACTCTCAAAGTCGCTTATCTTCATGGGGTTGATAATACGGGCAATCTTAACTTCACCCCTTGCCATAAGCCATAGAGAGAAGTGGTTTTTGACAGCATGATATACAAGCGATTCTTCCGGTACGGTTTTCAGGTAAGATTCAAATTCACGCATTGACTTGGCAACAGCGATCTGCCTGCCCTCATTGTCGCGATAGACAAAATGCCCGAAACCTAAAAAATAGGTGATAAAGCTTTTCAGATCCTGTAAAAGTGTTTCAGAGTTTTTGTTTATAAAGCTGGCTTTGAGCTCATGTGCCTGTTTCTGAAACTCGGTATCAGCAGACTGCAGCAGGGAAGGTAAATTATCAACCTGGCTTTTTACATACCTGAGGAGCTCCACACCTGCCAGTGGATCAATCTTCCCATTCCGTGGAAAACGCACGTCGGAAATAACACAAAGTACATATTCCCTGTAACGATTGAAAATGTCCATTGCCTCCTCATATGTAGACGCAAGAAGTATCTTTGGGCGGCCGCGAAGTTTCAGTGCCTTGTATAACTCATCTGTATTTACATCCTCTATGAGGTGTCTGGTCTGCTCAAGAACTATAGAGTATATCATTGGCAGATAGCGGGAATAATATTTAGGAGAGTCTTCAACGATAAGTATAACCTTGGTAAAACCCATAGCTGTATCATTCTCCACATTTACCTGGTCTTCAAGCATTTTGACCATTGCAAAAAACATTTTCGGATCTCCGTTCCAGACGAACACCCGGTTTATAAAATCATATCGGTTTTCAGTCTTCTCAAAGATCTCGACATCCCGGTTATTATTTACAAGGATAAAAATAGGTATGTAGGAATAATGCTCTTTCAGCTTTCTACTGAGAATAAGTGGCGTCTGCTTATCCACCCCCATCATTACAATTACCATATCATAATGCTTGTTCTGAAGTTCATCAAGTGCCTCCGCAAGCTTAGAAACACCCGTAACCCTTGGCAGGGAGGTGAGATTCAGCTGGTGATACTGCCCAAGCATATGATCAGAGAATCTTCCGTCTTTCTCTATGCTGTAGGCATCATATAGTGTGGAAACAAGCAATATTTCCTTTACCTTGAAAGGCATAAGATCATGAAAAAGATCTCTTTCAGCATTATGCCTGTTTAAAAAGCGCTGAAGCAGCTGACGGCTATCCGCTATTTTTTCCTGTTGCTCTGCATGGCGTTTCTGTTGCCGCTCTTTCCTCTTTGCCCGGAAAAGGATTGTCCGTGCTTTGTAACTGTTTATATACCCCAGCAGCAGACTGCAAATATTATCTATCAGGTGCCTTTCCTCCTTCAGGAAAGGGCCCTCATCCATTTCAGCAAACTCCCTTGTATAGCATACCTCTACTATACCCTCATTGCCGTCAATGGTTCTGAAACTCTGGGTCAGCGACCACTTTGTCGGTCGGAATCTGGGACTTCTGTACTCGCGTTCTTCGAATCTGATGCTCGATACGGTATATTCAGGATATTGCCAGGCTGCAGGCAGGATAAGGGCAATCTGATGAAGAGATTCCTCCACGGGTTTCCCTTCTTTAAGAATTGCCGTGGTCTGGTTAATGCAGGCAAGCTCCTTGAGTCTCTCCTTCCTGTCCTCCAGCAATGATTTTATATCCTGTTTCTCTTTCGGGCTACTCTTCTTCATTTACGCCTGATTTTAAACCTCTTAATGTCTGTAAGTTATTGAATTTAAAACTCAAAATTTAGTTAATTAATCAGTAAATACAAAATCCGGCAAGTATTGACATTGTTCCATCTTTTATTTATCTTTTCACCGGATAAAATAAAAAAGGCATACACGTACGTTCCGGGAGCAACAAGCCCCGCATATTTTAAATTTATTAAACCAAAAAAGGATCAACATGGAAAATAATAATAATACCGAAAAAGGGGATATTGAACGAATCCTGGTCCCTATTGATTTCTCTGATTACTCCCTGAATGCATGTTTTTTCGCATTGCATTTGTCGTCGAGGACAGGTGCTGAGGTACTGCTTTTCCATGTTTTCTTCAATCCCATGGTCGATGCAATGGCATTCCCCGACGCCTTTACCTATCAGTCAAATATGACCGAAATATTCAAGGACCTTGAGCAAAATGCAGAAAAGCAGATTAGAAAATTTTCAAAAAAAATAAAACGGTATGCAGGTATTAAGGACCTTAAAAATATAAAAATCACGACAGAAGTAAAAGCAGGTCAGCCCGGTGAGGAAATAGACAATATTATAAGATCATTTGCCCCGAAGATCATAGTTATCGGCACCAGAGGGCACGGAAAGCAATCAGGCGAAATTCTGGGCTCAGTAGCTGCAAGAGTTATAGATACAGCAGGAATACCCGTTCTGCTTGTAACCCGTGATGCCAGATTAAAGGAAAAAGGAGAGTTAAAACTTCTTTATGCCACTGATTTTGATGAATCAGATTACCAGTCCATCCATAAACTCACAAAAATTCTATCAGGTTATAGTATAAAAATAGATTGTGTACATTTCAGTACCAGCTCAAACAGTAAAAGTAACAGTAAAAAAATGGCACAAATGAAAGCTCATTTTTTAAAAACACACAAACAATTATCACTTGAATGCCATATTATTGAAAACAAGGATCTTCTTAAGGGAGTTAATGACTTTATTGAAATCAATGATATCGAGCTCATTGCGCTCACCCACAAAAAAAGAAATATATTTTACCGGCTTTTCAACCCAAGTTTGGCAAAGAAATTGCTGTTTCAAACCAAAAGGCCGGTTTTTGTGTTTAATTAAACTTTAAATAAAAAGCCTGTCTCTGTTGCCCCAAATATTGATAATTTTAATTGGGTACAATACTTAACAGGTTAACTGGCAAAATGTAAAGGATTTTTTGTATTTCCCGTAAAAAAAACACTATTTTAGCAAAGCAAATTTTACTCAAATTATTTAATGACGTTCTAACCGAAGATTTTTAAAGTGAATAGAAACCCAAACATAAAGCATATGAAGACCAGGAAATTTAAAAGTTTTATTTTTTTGTCGGCACTTTCGCTATTCTTAGGATTACAGGTTGTTCAGGGACAAACACTCAGAGAAGCCGTCGAAGCCTACAATACTGGTTTGGAATTAGCAGAAACAGACATAAAGGCAGCGATTGCAAGTTTTGAAGAAAGCGCTCAAATAGCAAGACTTCTTGGAGAAGAGGGGGAAGAGGTCAGGGAGCAAGCCGAAATTCAGATACCAGGGCTGCACTACGAACTTGCCATGGAATACTACCGTGATAGAAATATTCCGGATGCAGTCAAAGGGTTTGAAGAAACCATTGAGGTAGCAAAAAAATACAATGATTCAGGTACCCTCAGACGGTCAGAGAATGTATTGCACCAGCTGTATGCCATTAAGGGCAACAGCCTTTTCAGGGAGGATAAAAATGAGGAAGCTCTCGAAATGTTCGGCAAAGCTCTGGAAATAAATCCCCAGCACGCCAGGTCATACCTTGGCAAGGGACTGGTCTACAGAAGACTTGAAGATGTTGAAAAATTCAGGGAAGCTATGGACATGGCAATTGAAAATGCTCTGATTACCGAAGAAGAACAGATAATGCAAACTGCCGAATCTACAGCGCGCGATTTTTTTCTGGTACGTGCAGTAAGGGCAAAGCAGGAAAACAACCTTCAGCGGGCAATAGATCTTATATCATCATCGCTTACTTATGATGAAACATTCCCCGAAACCCATTTTCTTCTTGCTACCATTTATAATGAGCAGTCACGTTATCAGGATGCAGTAGACAGTGCACAAAGAGCAATTGATCTGTTTAACGGAAACAAAGAAGAAACAGCCAAGATATATTTTGAACTTGGCAGGGCTTATGAAGGGCTGGGAGATACAGCCAGGGCATGTGCCGCATATAACGACGCAGCTTACGGTAATTACGAAGCATCTGCAAAATATCAGATGGAACACATTCTTAAATGCCCGTAAAAAAGGATATTTCTATAAGAACCTCACTCCGTCGGGGGTGGGGTTTTTTATTTTATAGCTTTCGCAATTTCGAGAAGTTTAGTTGCATCATTCTCAACAGCATTACCAACAACAGCAATATCAGCACCTGCTTCGTAAACCTTTTTCAGGTCACCGGCACTCCTTATTCCTCCACCAACAATCAGGGGGATGCTGATGTTCTTCTTTACTGCAGAAATTAATTCAGCCGGTATAGCAGTGGGAGCACCACTTCCTCCTTCCAGATAAATGAGCTTCATTCCAAGCATTTCACCGGCCAGTGCAGTGGAAACAGCCAGCTCAGGCTTATTTGCAGGCATAGGCCGGGTATTGCTCATATACTCGGCCGAACTGGTTATACCGTTCTCTATCAGCATATAACCGGTAGGTATGATCTCAAGAGAACTTTTTTTCAGAAACTTAGCAGCAACAACATGATTTCCAATAAGAAACTCAGGGTTCCTACCCGAAATAAGGGACAAGAGCAATAAACCATCAGCCTTGTCACTCAATTGCCCGGGTGTTCCGGGGAATAGCAGGACAGGCAGGGAACATATTTTCTTTATTGCATCAATAAGCGGTCCTACCGGATGATTTACAAGGCTTCCTCCAACAAGTATAATCGAAACACAGCCTCTGAGAGCTGACTCAATTAATGCGGGAAGAACATCTGATGAAGTCTCCTCCGGGTCTATGAGCAGAGCAAGTTTTCGCTTTTTCCCGGAAGAATTTAATATGGACTGATAAATCATAAATAATTTACTTGCAACACCAAACAATGGTATAATTCTGATATTTGAAATAATGAAGGACAAAATCTTCTTTGATTGCATCAGTATGCACCTTGCCTGTCAGAGTGCCCCGCTTTTCAGGTATAAAAGGGTCAATTATTATATCTTCGCGAAAATTGATATTATGCTTGTCACATATCTTGTACAATGTCTCTTTTGCACACCAGTATATATATATATGGTACCTCCTGAATCTGGAGCTGATTGCTTCTTCCTCAGGGGCTGTCAGAAATTTTCCGGCAAGGCTGGCGATTTTACTGGAAACATATTCCAGATCGAGTCCTACCCGGTGCTTGCGGCTGACTATTATTGAAGTAAGCCGGTTTGAATGCGAAATGCTTATATGGAAACTTTTATCGGTAAGAAAAGGCTTTCTGTTTCCATTATAATAAATTTTAATATCCGGGCCTACCATTTCTGTCAGAAGCACTCTGACGCTTAACCACTCGAGTTTTCTGCTGTAGCTTTTAAAACTGTTCAGGGTGCGGATCTCGTCACTATTAAGGTCAAGCATATCATAAAGCGTGAAAAAATCCTCTGTGATTTTCCACAATCCCAGGAGACAATCATCCTGCACATATTTTTTCAATACCACTCCCATTTAAACCTTTCCTTCATTGGAAAAAACAAATATGCGAAAACATTTAATTCCAGGCAAAGCTTTCAATCAGGTATAATATGTCTTCTCTGAAATAATCTATTACCGGTGCAAGGGAATCCCTGTCAGGTTGGACATTAAAGTACAGGGCAGCTCTAAAAAAGTGTCTGCTGCTGTCAGTCAAAAAAAACTGAAGTGCTGAGGCTGAATTACCTTTAATATCATATAAAACACCATAGACTCTATTCTCATGATTGACAAATATCCTTTCATCAATGCCATCTGCTTTGACTGTATGTTTATATGCCAGTTTTCTTGAATCCTCCATGAATTCAACAAGATTGTCATCAACCTCCATATAACTTATGTGGAGCCGCCCCCGAAACTCCGGAAAGTCTATGTTTATCCAGCATGGCTGGGCCATACGGCTATCATCCTCAATAACTTCGGCAAATTCAGGATACTTAAACCTGTACGGACAATCCCCCTCGTAGGAAACATATGATCTTTCGGGAAAGTCAATTCTGAAATAACCCCTCGGCCTTGGTGAATAATCACTGCTGCAAGATGAAATAAAAATAAACAACTTAAAAATGAGCATACTAATTGCAATACGGATCATATCTGAACTTTTTAAACACCAATATTTCTGTTAATAGACACCCTGATCTGTTTTATACGTCGGTTGTCTGCCGATTCAATTTTAAACTTAAATTGCTTGTAAATTATTATCTTGTTCTTTTCAGGAATTTCCCCTTCATACTCAAGTATAAGTCCTGCAAGGGTATCCGCATCACCTCGTATTTCATCAAAAACATCATGTTCAAGTCCGATAATTTTGCAAAAATCATTCAGGGGGGTTTTCCCCTCAAAAATATAATTGTTATCATCAAGCTTTGAAAAATAAAGCTCGGCCAGGTCAAACTCGTCACTTATTTCACCAACAATTTCTTCGACTATATCCTCCATTGTAACTATTCCTGTAGTGCCTCCATATTCGTCAACCACAATTGCCATATGAATCTTCTGCGTCTGAAACTCCTTCAATAAATCATTGATCTTTTTGGTTTCCGGCACGAAATAAGGAGGCCTGATAAGAGTCTGCCAACGAAATGAATCACCCTTCTGATGGTGCGGAAGCAGATCCTTGACATATAAAATGCCCCTGACATCATCAAAGGTTTCGGCAAAAACAGGTATCCGTGAATACCCTGATTCAATAATTACGGAAATCAGTTTGTTAAAGCCCGTTGAAAGACTGACGGCAATTATATCAATCCTCGGTTTCATGATATCTGTAACCGCCTTGTTACCAAAATCAACAATGCCCTTAAGTATCTTTTTATCCTCTTTCAGTGAGGGTGCTGCCAGGTCAAGTGCAAACGACAGGTCATCAATCGAGATGTTTTCTTTCGACCGCGACAACCTTTTGAATATCAAGGCACCCGACCTCATGAGAAGCAAGCTTACAGGTTTAAATAAATTCCCCAGGAAAACCAGAGGATGAGCCATAAGCAACGTGAATCTGACAGGGTTATGATTTGCGTGTAGTTTGGGGAGTATCTCACCGAAAAGAAGCAGCAGAAAAGTGATTAAAATTACCTTGAATACAAAACCAATAGCGGGAGAACCTGAAAAATCAACTACCTGATCAGTAATTATTGTCGAAAAGATAACTATCGCTACATTGACAAAATTGTTTGCAATAACAATAGTTGCAAGGAGTCGATCCCGATCTTCAAGAAGTCGGCATGCCGCCCGGCTGGAACCTGTTCCCCTGTTCTCAAGCATATTCAGCTCCACAGGCGACAATGAGAAAAATGCAACCTCTGAACCGGAAATCATCGCTGAGGCCATAAGGAGCAGGGCAAGACCCAATAACCCTATCGCTATCCCCATAGTAAAGGGGTGGAACACAATACCGGTGCCCGTAATAAACCCTAAAAAAAACTCACTCTCTTCCAAATCGGATCAGCGATCATTTATTTATACACGAAAAATCTGCCTCTTCGAGGTGATTGCAGAGAATTCGACACTCGTTCAGATCGCAAGTTAATAAATAAATCCGACCAAACACCAATAATGCAATCAACACAAATAAAATTCTGAAGTAAGTTGCAGAGAATGCTATTATAAGCAAAAACAGCAACAGGCCATCATAAGTTCATACTGGCTCAAAAGGGTAGATCATCATCTGCCGGAGTTTGCGGATCGGTTACCTCAGTCCGGTCGGGTTCATCCTGACGATTTTCTCCTGACTGGTCTGATTTTTTGCCAAGCATCTTCATATTATCGGCAAATACCTCGGTGGTATATCTTTTGTTGCCATCTTTATCGTCCCATGCCCGGGTACGCAACCGCCCCTCAATATAAAGAAGTTCACCTTTTCTGACATACTTTTCAGCTACCTCAGCAAGTCCGCGCCACAAAACGATCCGATGCCATTCCGTCTGTGTTACTTTTTCACCGTTTTTATCCTTGTAGCTTTCATTTGTGGCCAGATTGAAATTGGCAACTGCGACACCCGAATCCAGATGTCTTACCTCAGGATCCTGTCCTGCATTTCCGATAAGTACGACCTTGTTTACCATATTTTTTAGATTTTAGTTAGTACTATACTAAATATAGTGAAATATCCTGTATAATCCAAACAACTATTTTGTTAAAATTCACTATTTTAATAAAAAATGCATATTTTTGCCTATGTTTTTGAAATTTAGACTGAAAGAGTTTTTTTTATTTAACAAATAAAATTATATTTGCAGTCCGACATTAAAATTATGGACTAAATTATTGATAACTAAAGATTTTAAAAATGACAAAGGCAGACATTGTTAACGAAATTTCCAAAAACACTGGAATTGAAAAAATAACTGTTCAGAAAGCAGTTGAAGCTTTTATGGAATCTGTGAAAGATTCGTTATCAAATGACAAAAATGTATATCTGAGAGGTTTCGGCAGTTTCATTGTAAAGAAAAGAGCCAAAAAAACTGCAAGGAATATCTCAAAGAATACCACTATCATCATACCTGAACATCATATCCCGGCCTTTAAGCCCTCTAAGACATTTGTCAATAAAGTAAAGACATACGTAAAGAAATAAGTCCGGATAATATTATTTTAAAATGCCAAGCGGAAAAAAAAGGAAAAGACATAAAATGGCAACCCATAAACGGAAAAAGCGTTTAAGGAAGAATCGCCACAAAAAAAAGAAATAGGCTGCATATAAGCTGATAATTAAATATTTTGATATAAACCTAAAGATGCATTCTTTAGGTTTATTATATATACTGTATCCCGAATCTTTTGAAACTGCCGTTCCGTGACATTTCCGCTGTCCTCCTTTAATCTGAAGGAATTGTGAGCAAAGAATTAGTTGTCGATGTTACTTCTGACGAAATAGCCATTGCATTACTTGACAACAAACAGCTTGTCGAACTGAACAAGCAAAAAAGCAATGTTCAGTTTACTGTAGGCAATATTTATTTAGGAAAAGTCAAAAAGATAATGCCCGGGCTAAATGCTGCTTTTGTGGATGTCGGGTATGAAAAGGATGCTTTTCTCCACTATCTCGATCTTGGCCCCCAATTCCAGACCCTCAGCAAGTTTATATCACAAATACAGCAAAAAAAAGGAAAAATCCCTTCACTTCAGAGATTCAGACCGGAAAATGATATTGCCAAAGATGGCAAAATAGGCAATGTGTTGGCAAGCGGACAAAATGTGCTTGTTCAGATCGCCAAGGAACCAATATCAACAAAAGGGCCCCGGTTAAGCTCTGAAGTTTCAATAGCTGGAAGAAATCTTGTCCTGATGCCCTTTTCCGATAAGGTATCTGTTTCTCAAAAAATTGAATCGGCAGAAGAGCGAAACAGGCTGAAGCGCCTCCTCCAAAGCATTAAACCCAGGAATTACGGACTGATTGTGAGGACAGTTGCAGAAGGTAAGCGTGTTGCAGAACTGGATGCTGAACTTAAGAACCTTGTCCGTAAATGGGAATCAGTATATGAAAAGGTCAGGGGGGCAAACGCACCCAAGCTGGCACTGCAGGAGATGGACCGTACCTCTACAATTCTGCGTGACCTGCTGAATGTCTCTTTCAACAATATCCATGTAAATGATGAAATCCTTGCAGGAGAGATAAAGGAATATATCAGAACTATTGCACCTGAAAAGCAGAAAATTGTTAAATATTATTCCGGCAAGTCTCCCATATTCGATCATTTCGGAATTGAAAAGCAGATCAAGGTACTTTTCGGAAAAACGGTGTCATGCCGGAACGGAGCATATCTTATAATAGAGCATACTGAAGCACTCCACGTTATAGATGTAAACAGTGGCAACAGGTCCAAAAGCGGAGATAATCAGGAAGCCAATGCCCTTGCGGTAAACCTTGTTGCTGCAGAAGAAATAGCCCGTCAGCTTCGCCTGCGCGATATGGGAGGAATAATAGTTGTGGATTTTATTGATATGCATTCCAGGGAGAATAAACAGATGCTGTTTGACAAAATGAAAGAGTTCATGTCAGAAGACCGGACAAAGCACAACATACTACCTCTAAGCAAGTTCGGTTTAATGCAACTTACCCGTCAAAGAGTCCGGCCAGAGATGAACATACAGACGATGGAAAAATGTCCTACCTGCCATGGCACTGGAGAGATTAACCCAAGCATCCTTTTTACAGATGAAATTGGAGATAAACTAAAGACAATAATTGAAGAATCCAATCCCGGAAGAGTGATCATTAAAGTCCATCCATATATTGAGGCCTGGCTAACGAAAGGGCTGATTTCAAAAAGAGTCAGCTGGATCCTTAAATACCGGCGAATCATAAAGATCATTCCGGTGATGTCATACCATTTTATGGAGCACCACTTTTATACACCTGATGGGGATGAGCTCGATCTTACGCTCTGAAACATAAACCCCATCACTTTGCATGTATTCATTTAACAATATTTAAATTCATATCAACCCTTCTTTTTGTAATTTTGCCATGGTTTGAACAAAGGAATAAGTAATTCTGTAACTCTACCATAGTGTATCAATTTGGAATAAAAATATAACAATATAGAGGTGTCATGCAAAAAATGAAACTAATTCTGCTCAGCTTTGCAGGATTCCTGTTTTTTATAAACAGCGGATTTAACCAGATCCTTGAGCCTGTAAAGTGGGAATTTGCAAAAGAACGGTCAGCCCCCCGGGAATTGCATCTCATTATAAATGCAACGATAGATGAGGACTGGTATCTTTACGGACAGGAAATACCTGATGGGGGACCAATTCCGACTTTTTTCCATATTGATGAGACAGAACATTTCGAGCTGATTGGCAGCATGGAAGACCTAAAAAGTCCGGAGATTAAATTTGATCCCTTCTTCAATATGGATCTCCCGCTTTTCAGCAATGAGGCCGGGTTCAGGCAAAAAGTGAAAGTGCTGACAGATGAAGAGTTTATAATTACAGGCTTTGTTGAATACATGAGTTGCGACGATGAGCGCTGTCTCCCTCCGCAGGAAAAGGAATTTAAATATCTGATCAATGCCGGAGCCGTTGCTTCAGTTGATATAGAACAAACTGAAGAGGCCGGCCCTGTTGAAGTAGTCCCCGAAGATAAACCCGCAGAAGAAGAAAGTGTTGTCTTCACCGATGAAAACGGTCCTTCCGCAACAGAACGGTCGTTGTGGATATTTTTCTTTATAGCTTTTGCCGGGGGACTTGCAGGAATGCTTACTCCCTGTGTTTTTCCGATGATCCCCATGACCGTTTCCTACTTTATGCAAAAACAAGCGGGCCGGCTGAATTCGGTAATCAATGCTGTTATCTTCGGTTTATCAATAATTGCAGTGTATACAAGTCTCGGACTTCTGGTATCGCTTACGAGCGTTGGTGCCGGATTTGCAAATCTTCTTACTTCACACTGGCTGCCCAATCTGATATTTTTTCTGCTTTTTGTTGCCTTTGCAGCATCTTTTTTTGGTCTCTTTGAGATAGTTCTGCCAGGCAATCTGGCAACCAAAGCGGACCGGAAAGTTGAAGGAGGAGGATATATCGGATCCTTTTTCATGGCCCTTACACTTGTTATTGTATCACTTTCGTGTGTCGGACCAATTATTGGTGCGCTGCTGGTAGAGGCTGCCTCGGGCGGGGGATCGCAACCGGTTGTTGGAATGTTCGGGTTTTCCCTCGCTTTTGCAATTCCGTTCACTCTTCTGGCCATATTCCCTTCATGGATCGGCAAGCTGCCCAAATCAGGAGGATGGATGAACTCGGTCAAGATCGTGCTTGGGTTTATTGTGCTTGCATTCAGTCTAAGGTTCCTGCTTACCATCGACCAGGTTTACCAGATTGGAGTTCTTAGCAGGGATATATACCTTTCAATATGGATTGTTATTTTTTCGCTTCTGGGACTGTATCTTCTGGGGAAAATAAAATTTTCCAATGACAGTGATGTTACACATATCGGTGTACCAAGGCTGTTTCTTGCCATAGCCGTATTTTCATTCGTGTTATACCTTATACCGGGAATGTTCGGTGCCCCGCTAAAATCTTTATCTTCGATGCTCCCTGCCCGGAATACCCATTCTTTTGATATAATTTCCATTATTCGCGATGCAGAACTTTCCGGAACTGATCACGGTGAACTCTGTGAGGAGCCCAAATATGCCGATTTTCTTAATCTGCCGCACGGACTTCAGGGGTATTTTGATCTGGAGCAGGCTCTTCACTGTGCCAGAGAACAGAATAAACCCCTGTTTATTGATTTTGTGGGCCATGGTTGCGCCAACTGCAGGGTAATGGAAGCAAGGGTATGGTCCGATCCGCGCGTTTTACAGAGATTGAGGGAAGAATACATTATTGTGGCTCTCTATGTTGACGACCGCACTTCGCTTCCCGAAGATGAGTGGATTACATCCGAATTTGACGGCAGGATGAAAAAAACTATCGGAAGTAAAAATCTGGATTACCAGATCACAAACTTCAACACCAACACCCAGCCATACTACGTGCTTATGGATGCAGACGGCAACCTGTTAAATCAACCCCGCGGATACAATCTTGACATCGAAGCATTCATTGAATTTTTGGACCTTGGGATTGAGAATTTCAGGAGAAACTGAAAGATAAGTTCATCCTGAGTTGACGGTTGGCAGGACAGGTTATTGTCTCGACGGTACGTTCATTTCCATGTGGGAGCTTTAAGGATAAATCTGACTGAAAGATTCAGCACCAAAAGCAACGAAAAGAACAAGGCGATCCGGCCGGTGAAATCCCCGTAAAGGGTAAAAAAAGTAATCTTCTCATTCCTGTCCACATTAACCGGCAAGGCACCCTCCTCCCACCACCCGATCCGGTCAATTATCTCTCCTGCCTGTGAAATATGGGCCGAGACTCCTGTATTTGCAGCCCGTACAACACTACGACGGTTCTCAATGGCCCTGATCTGTGAAAATCGCAGATGCTGCCTGTATGCCCCTGTATTTTTAAACCAGCCGTCATTACTTATAACAATCAGTATTTCCGCTCCCTTATTGACCATCCGGGCAGCATATTCTCCATAAGCAGACTCAAAACAGATCAGAGATGCAAAGATCAGAGAATCAGGAAGCGGAGATGTGAACACCTGCGGGCCTTCACCCCTCTTGAGGCTTCCGGAAACTCCACCCAGATCAAGGGAAAGCCGTCGGAGAAACCTGAAAACTGACTGAAAGGGGATCTGCTCAACACCATTTGCCAGGTAATGTTTATGGTACACCTGCATGCGGTCTTTATCATAAAAAAAAATGGCGGAGTTATGAATATCATAATAATTTCCCTTCTCGTCACAACGGGTCGTAAAAGTTTTCCCCTTCCGGGGAACCGAACTGAAAGCTGTAGCTCCCAAAACCAGACCTGAGGCAGGATACTGCTCAAGAAACCGGTAAATCCTGTTTGAGAGTTCATCTCCCGGATCTGTTATCCATATGCTGTCAACTGCTGTTTCGGGACTTACAATATACCGAGTACCATCTTCAATATTATCCTCAATCAGGCTGAACAGATGGTCAAGTCGTTGAGAATTTGAAATATCATCATATTTGTCCCTGTAGGGATCCAGTCCGGGCTGAAGGATAAGAAAACCGGTCCTTTCAGAATTTTCTGATATGTTCTTTACTTTTCCGGGGTGGCCATTTAAGGAATATGAGTTGAAAATAGTAACTGATATAACAACCGGCAGAACTACTATTAATACCAGGATTGCAGCCAGTATGTAATCAGCCCGTGTCCGAAACTTCCAGGAAGATCTCCTGATGACGGTAAACAGTAAAACATTAACAAGCAGTATCCAGAGTGACCCTCCTGTTGTACCGGTAAACTCATACCACTGTATTAACCTTATATTTCCGGCAAGGCCGTTTCCCAGGCTTAACCAGGGCCAGGAAAGATCACCCCTGTAATGAAGGAACTCAAAGCCGGTCCATAAAATAACAAAAACAGCCACCCCACCAGCCGTTTTTCTTTTAATAAGCGAATAAAGCATGAATACTATGCTCATAACTATGGAATTAAGAATCACCACGCTGATTCCGCCTAAAAAATGTATTCTGGCCAGCCACCAGCATACAACAAGATTCCATAAAAAGAAAAATATGAAAGCAAAAGGCAGCAATGAAATAACCGGTTCACGACCGGCTTGAATATCATCCTCAACAAACAGTAGAGGCACAAAGCAGATCAGCAGAACAGCTACCGGTAATCCCCACCAGGGTAGTGCGGCAAGAACGCCACCCGAAACTGACAAAATCCACCTCCTCCTGCTGCTCATGATTTAACATTTTTTCTGTTTACAATATATACTCCGGCAAGTATCACCAGAGCCCAGAAAACCTGTAAAATCAGAAACCTCTCTCCATCCATCAAACCCCAGAATACAGCAAAAACCGGTATTATATATGTAACCGAAGCAGCAAAAAGAGTTGTGGTGTATTTAATGAGGATATTCATAAGTATAACTGCAACGAAGCTTGAAAAAAAAGCGAGTCCCACGACAGACAGCATGCTGCTTATGATATAGGGCGAAGCGGTAGCCATAGAATAGTCACTTAATGCAAGATACACACCGGCAACCGGTCCGATAAACAGAAAACCAAGGGAGGCAATAGCTACGCCATCCAGATCTTTCAGCCTGAATTTTATCTCATTGACATTTATGCCGTAGCATATGGTTGCGATAACGGCAAAAATTCCATACCAGTTATTGGATGTTTCAAGATCAAGATTGTTAACGCTCATTATCAGGCCAAAAGCCCCGATCATTCCAAGTATAAGTCCAATAACACTCATCCATCCAACCCTGTTTGAATATATGAGTATCCCAATTATAAGAGTGAATATGGGAGTAAGCGAATTGAGAATTCCGGCAATTGAACTGCTCACTTCTGTCTGCGCCGTAGCAAAAAGAAAGGCTGGCATTGCATTACCTACAAAGCCTACTATTAGCAATGACATGAGATTGGAGCGGTCCAGCTTTTTGATATGCCTATAAATAAGAGGTATAAAAAAAACAAAAGAAAAAAATATCCTCATCCCTCCTACCTGCAAATTGGTAAATGACTGCAGGCTCTTTTTCATCAGGATAAATGAGGTGCCCCAGATAAAAGCCAGAAATATCAACAGGATCCATTGCCAGGATCTTTTTTCCAGATCAACACGCATCTTTAGAAAATAGAAACTGCAAAGATAATTATTTTTCAGGCAGCCGTCCCCGATAAGCCGA
This sequence comes from Bacteroidales bacterium, assembly GCA_007134675.1. GTDB lineage: Bacteria > Bacteroidota > Bacteroidia > Bacteroidales > PUMT01 > PXAP01. The sequence goes on along the minus strand of SLKJ01000030.1, from coordinate 4,110 downwards.
TGTTGAAAAGAAGTTGTTCAAAACCAGGGAAGAATGCAAAGGAAATTAAGGATAAAACTCTTCCGGAAAGGTTTTACCGGCCATTTATATCCGGTATTTTTCCGCATGTGTAGGATAGGAAGGCTCAAGAGCAGACTCAGTAATAAACAGGCGACAACCGGTTATTGCGGTTATTTCCAGGCTTTCCTCCTCCTTTGCAATAAAAAAATCTCCTGAAGCAAGAGTGTTCCTTCTTATAACCAGATTTCCCTCCAGCACAAAACCGGATACAAATAATTTTTTGCTGCACTTATAAAAGTGATTACCTTCCGATAAAGAAACCTCCTTGATGACCAGATGTTCAGTCTGCTGTCTGACAGGTGAACCTGGTCCGCAATAAATCTTTGTGCTTTCCCCTTTTTCAGTTAAAACGGGGAATTGATCTGAGGCATAGTCATGATACAGGGCCGGCTCAGGAACTAATTTTTCAAGGTCAGGATCTGCCCAAATCTGAATCAACGATGAACCTGGCAACAACCTTTCAGTATGTATAACCCCTTTACCCGACCTAAGTACCAGCAGATCTCCTGCTGTTAGTTTATTCAACAATCTTTGGTGATTATCATAATACTCAATTTCACCGGTAAGCATAAAGGTATAAATTTCAAATCCTTTATAGGAATGGTCTTCTGACCGGGCATCTTTCCCGGTCCATTTGTATGTCCAGTAAAAAATATTTGAATAAGGGCTTAACAGACCGTCATCTTCGCGAAAACCGATCGGTTTCTTTTCAAAAATACCTTTATCGGTATGCTTTACCTCTGCCTGTTCGTCGCTTGTATAGGTTATAAATGCCATTGGACGCTTGATTAATCAGATTTTGACAGAACTGTATAAAGATAATTAAAAATGCCCTTAAACAATTGGTTTATATCCTAATTATTCCCCTCTAACTAAATAAACATAATATTCCGGATTTGTTCAGGCAGGAATGGGATTACGACATACCGTTTCAAATATATGGATGTTTAATTATCAGCATTCAGCTGATAGTAAAGAAGGGCAAAAAAAAATCCCGCATAATAACGGGATTTCAATTACCTGATGCTTTAGATTATGCAGGCGCCGTCCCGGGAGTCGGAGGAACTGCGGGAATATCAACAGGCCCCATCTCAAGGTTCTCGGGACCAAGTTTCATAGCTGATCTCATCATTTCATCCCAGTTGGTCTCCAGTCCGGTGTATGCTGACACACGTCCCATGATAGCAGTCATAACTGACTCCGAAACATGCCGGGTCTCATTCATATAGTTACCAGTGCGGATAGCTGTAACCAGGTTAATGTGAGTCTGGTCATACGGGCTTACCGCCACATGGTCTGTTGGCTGCCCGTCATCGCCTAAAGGATACTGATATTCCCAGATAAGATTTCCGTCATTGTCCCATATCTGGTTACGGGCATTGGTATATCCTTTGGTGCCGAAAATCAATTCCGATACATTATTGGTACAACCATCAATCTGACGGCACATGCTGTGCATATGACTGTTGTCATCATACACATAGTCTACGCTGAAAAAATCATACTGGTCACCTGTAGGCCTTCTGTGCCTTGCGCCAAACCCCAGGGCCTTAACAGGGTGTTTTTCAAAGAACCAGTTGACAACATCTATGTTGTGAACGTGCTGCTCAACAATATGGTCTCCAGACAGCCAGCACCAGTTGGGCCAGTCCCTCAGCATCGCTTCCATATCTGTCCATCCCTCCTCCCTGTTTACATGCCAAAGCTTGGACTGGTTCCAGTAGCAATTGGCCGATACCAGATCGCCTATCATCCCGTTCTTTACCTGTTCGAATGTTTTGACATAGTCACGCTGATGTCTTCTCTGCGTCCCGGCAGCAACATTCAAGCCTGCAGATTCGGCCATTCTGCCGGTAGCCAGTACCGACCGCAGTCCCACAGGATCAACGGCAACCGGTTTTTCCATAAATACGTGCTTACGCGCACGAATGGCAGCTTCAAAGCTTCTGGGTCTGAAGAAAGGAGGTTCGCACAGGATAATATAATCCACATCTGATTCAATAACCCTTTTATAAGCATCGAAACCTGTGAAACAATTCTGATCAGGCACTTCAATACCCTGTCTTCGTCTAAGTTGGTCTCTGCACCTGTTAAGCCTGTGTTGAAAGACATCACCCAAAGCACCTATCTCAAGATTCGGACCTGCTTTGAAAAAATTAATCGCAGCACCGGTTCCTCTGCCACCACAACCTATAACACCAGCCCTCAGAACCGGTCCGTCAGGTGCCTGGTCAGGAAAAAACGGGGCAACATAAGCCGGTCTTCTTTCGCAGGAGGAAACCACTGCCCCTACACCCAGGGCTCCCAGAGCACCAATAGCAGCGGCATCACCAAGAAACTTGCGCCTGCTTGATAAATTTGATTTTTCACTCATAATGTTTAATTGACTATTATTAATTTATTTTTAAAAGGTATCATCAGCCGTGTCATCGGGATCCCATTCCATGACGACCCTGAATCCAACCTCCCTGGTATCCGTAAACCACCATTCACTTTTGGGTATCTGAGGATCGGTCATCTGCCAGGCCTCATGCCTGGTATGACTCCGAGCCGCAACCCTTACCTCGGCAGCATCGGAGTTAAAAGAGCCCCCCCTGATCACCCTCTCGGTTCCCGAATCCGGTCCCCGCGGATTAACTACTACACCCTCCGGATAGAGTGAATAGGCATCAGGTGCATACCAGTCGCTGCAAAACTCAAAAACATTACCCAGCGTATGTTCCAGCCCGAAAGGGTTTGTCCAGACAGTCCCCGGAGGCTGGGTACGGGCCATACTGTTTTCCCTGTATATAACGTAGGAATTTATGACTGTTGTGTCGGGACCAAATATCCTGTTCCATAACCGGTCGCTTGTAAACCTCCTCGGATCACCCTCGAAAAAGTAGGGGCCCTCGGTGCCTCCCCTGGCAGCATATTCCCATTCAGCCTCGGTAGGCAACCTGTAGGTCCTTCCGGTTACGGCCGAGAGCCACCTGCAGTAAGTCTCTGCCGCATGCCATGTCATTGTGATAGCAGGTCTGGAGCCCATACCCCACCCCTGGTCAGGCAGACCCCACGGCGGAGTTGGACCCGAGATGGCATCGACCTCGCCGAGGTTTGTGGCATAAATGTTGTCCTGCCTGCCTTCTGCCGCCGTGGCATTGTAGAAAGCCAGGAACTCGTCCCAGCTTACCTGTGTACGCCCCATAAAGAAGGGGCTGATTTCAACATCACGTACAGGCCCCTCGTCATCACCCCTGAAAGATTCATCGGACGGGCTTCCCATCCTGAAAGCGCCTCCCGGTATGGCAACCATATCGAAACTGACTGAGGAACCCGGTATCTGTTCTCTGAAATCAACAAAGTCCCCGACAATGGCCGGTTCTGTGTAGATCTCCCTGTCATCCTCTTCATCAGCAACAAACTGAATGCCTTCCTGAACAACATCAGAATAATGACCTACATAAAGATGGCAATTAAGACAACTCAGTTCATCCTCGTTCTGACTATAGTGAAGATGAGCCTCCTGTCCTTCAGCAGAAAGCTGCATCGGGAAAAGATTCTGATGGCAACGGATGCAGGATTCATCATAGGTGAAATGAACCGCCTTTTCAACTGTGCGCTTCGCCTCCCAGTTTATCGATTCCGGATCCTTGAATATCCAGCCATATACATCTTTAGAGCCATGTTTTGCCTTCGCAAGCAGATAGTTAATACTGCCCGGTGGCGGAAGGTGACATTCGGCGCATTGAACATAAATTCCACTACTGTTGTCGTAATGAGTGGATTTCCTCCAGCTCTCTTCGGCATGGGGATGTGAGTGACAGGCATAGCAGAACTCATTTGTTGATGTATACCTCACTATCCGGTCACCCATAAAAAGAAACAAAGCAGTCAATGTTACAGGCAGAAATATAAAATAACGACTACCCCGTTTAAAAGATCTTATCCTTTTCATCTGTATAAAGTATATTTATCAAGTTGATATTCTATTAGTTATGTTTAACAAGTAATTCATATTCAGTATTTCAATTCCGATGGAACCCCCATGCTTTATACATTTTATTTTGT
>SLKJ01000103.1 GCA_007134675.1 Bacteroidales bacterium | reverse complement strand
GCCGACCACCTACACTCAGCACAATAAATGATGTTTGACAGTTCCTCGTGGATAGAACTAATTTGCAACTTGATTAACAAGAACCCGGCGGCGGCTGAAACACGTCGTTATAAAGCTGGAAATAAACGAGGTAAACTGTTCACACTACACCGTAAAGTCTAATTATATGGCATATATAAGTAAGTTGGCTCACAATACGCTTCGCTTGACGGTAGCTCCGTGCTTCGCACTCCCGCTCCCTATTGCGAGCCATCGGGCCCGGGAATAATCGGGCTTGATGAAAGAAGGTGGTTTTGAATTATATTTTATAACTTCAAGCGGCGTACAGTAGCCATCACGAGGATTGATGCAATTAAGCCCGATTAGTTTGCAGCTCACCCCTTTACTGTGTTGCTTCGCAACCCATCGGGCTTCACTGCAACAATCCCGGGCCCGTTATCTGCAAGGCTGAAAAGACAGAAACGACAAGAATAAAATGTTTGCCACAGGAGAAAGCCACCGCACATTGCACACATTTGCAAATCGCACGAGCCTGCCCGTAGACCAAAATTTGCAAAAGAGTGCAATCTTGCCAACGTATAAGAGACTGAAATGACAGATGTTCACGAAATAGAAATCAGAAGCTTTAACATGTCAATGATTAAAGGAAAAAATACAAAACCTGAAATCATTGTCAGAAAATTTCTTCATAGAAATGGTTTCAGGTTTAGACTTAACTATTTGAAATTACCAGGCAAACCGGATATTGTTTTACCAAAATATAAAACGGTAATTTTTGTTAATGGCTGTTTCTGGCATGGACATGAAGGATGCAAATATTTTGTTATTCCTAAGACAAGAACCGAATGGTGGATTAATAAAATAAATGATACAAAAGAACGTGACAGAATAAAATCCAGAAAGCTAAAAGAATTAGGTTGGAGTATATTGGTCATTTGGGAATGTAATTTAAAACCTGGAAATTTGGAAAATTCTTTGAATGATTTATTGTTAAAACTAAACGTTGAATATTGATGAGCATACCAGTGATTGATTTATTTGCAGGTCCTGGAGGTCTGGCTGAAGGATTCTCTTCAGTGCTTGATGGTAATAAACGGTTTTTTAAAATTAAGCTTTCCATCGAGATGGAGCAATATGCTCACCAGACTTTATTATTTAGAAGTTTTTACAGGCAGTTTGGGATTGGAGAAGTTCCGGTGGACTATTACAAAGTGATATGGGAAAATGATCCAAAAAAAAGACAGGAATTAAAGAATAAGTTAGCAAAAAAATATAAGAACGAATGGAGAAATGCCGTTCAGGAGGCATGGAAATGCGAACTTGGCCATAAAGATTTTCCACCGGAATTAGTAGATGGCAGAATTCAGGACTCACTTAATAATGCAAAGGAATGGGTATTAATAGGAGGACCTCCATGCCAGGCATATTCCCTCGCGGGCAGATCGCGTGTGGGCGGCATAGATGCAAATGATCATAGGGTATACCTTTATAAAGAATACCTGAGAATTATTGCTGCTCACCAGCCCTCAGTATTTGTAATGGAAAATGTCAGAGGATTACTTTCTGCCAAACTTGAAGGTAAGAGTATCTTCAGAATGATATTAAATGATTTGCGTGATCCGGGACAGATTTTTTCTGAATACAAAAGTAAGCGTTACAGAATCTATTCTTTTGTTAATAAGACTGTCAGTTCACTTTTCGATGAAAATCCTGAGTATAAATCGGACAGGGATTTTCTGATACAATCTGAACTTTACGGGATTCCTCAGTCAAGGCACAGGGTAATACTTCTTGGAATAAAAGAAGGTTACACTTTATCTGACCCTGATATAATTGATAAAGCTGATAAGAAACTTAATCTAAAAGACGTAATTGAAACACTTCCACCTGTCCGAAGTGGTTTATCCAAAAGAATTATTGAAACGTCGTTAATCAATAACCGCAACAGACATAAATATGGAAAAATTGATGACAGCGATGAGGCATGGCAGGAAACTATTAACCGTTTTAGATCAGAATTAGGCCTCTCTGCTGTAAATCATATTCCTGATCTAAACAAAGGAGCAAGCTTTATCAGAACAGGTATTAAATTCTCTGACAAAGAAATTAAAAAGTGGTACTATGATCCCCGATTGAGAGGAGTCTGCAATCATGAATCCAGAAATCATATGGAGTCAGATCTTAAAAGGTATCTTTTTGCATCAACCTTTCTTCAGAAAGAAAAAAGATTTCCAAGGATGCATGATTATCCTAACGATTTGTTACCTGAACACAGAAGTGCAAAAAGCGGAAAGTTCAATGACAGATTCAGGGTGCAGGAACCAGATAAACCGGCAACTACAGTTACAAGTCATATATCCAAGGATGGTCATTATTTCATCCATTATGATCCGAAGCAATGTCGCTCTCTGACTGTCCGTGAAGCTGCAAGAATTCAGACTTTCCCGGATAACTATTATTTCTGGGGTAACAGAACACAACAATATCATCAGGTAGGCAATGCGGTTCCTCCGTTACTTGCCGGGAAATTAGCCAAAATTATAAAATCAATAATTAAGAAAAAGTGATATGTCTGTAAAAGAATCAACCGATAAATTTTCGGATCTGCTGAGAAGCAGTCTTGAAACTGAAGGTGACAAAATATCAGCCTTTTCAGAACTTGTTTGTGACCTTCTGATTGATGCCGATATAATGGATGTGCCAGTCAGCACCGATTTTGATGCTAAGATTGGTAATTTCAGATACCTGATTAATTTTTATGAACTTGAATCTGATAAGCCTGAGTTGGTAATTGGCTCAGTCCTGCATGATGAAAGCAAAACATCAGAAGGATTATTAAAAAACGACATCGACAAATATTTTGGTTTCCTTAAAAATTTTGTAACAAATTCTATCAGCTCTGCACTTCATAAAAAGATTAAAAGAGAAGATGAGAGTTACAGAGAAATGGCTGATTTATCCGAGTCAGTATATAAGAATTCTGAAACAATTACGAGAATAAAACTCATTCTTGCCACTAACAACGTCTACCGTGGGAAAGAACTGAAGTCTGAGAAGTTCATGAATAAAGAGGTATTGTTTGATATCTGGGACAGTAAAAGATTTAACAGATTTCTTTCCTCAGGGATTACAAATCCACCGATAGAAATTGAACTTAATGTATATGGAGAATCAATGCCTTTCATCAAGGCACAGAAAACAAATGGAATATATGACTCATACCTCACTTTTTTTAATGGTAAGGTACTTGAAAAAATATATAATGATTATGGTACAAGACTATTAGACAGAAATGTGCGGGCTTTCCTCCAGACAAGAGGTAAAATAAACAAAGGAATTCAGACAACAATTAAAGATAAACCGGAGTATTTTCTGGCATACAATAATGGACTGACTATTACTTGTGATAATATCAAATTCGAAACCGACAATGAAGGAAAAGAACGTATCAGCGCAATTGGTGACTTTCAGATTGTAAACGGAGGACAGACTACAGCCTCAATGTGGCATGCAAAAAGAAAATTCCCTGACATTAAATTAACTGATATTCAGGTAATAGCCAAAATCAACCTGTTAAAAGACAAAAGCAAGGTTGACGAACTTGTATCAGACATAAGCTTATATTCCAACAGCCAGAACAAGGTAAACCGGGCAGATCCTTTTGGCAATAAAGATTATTATCGCACGCTTGAAAAAATATCGAGAAGTGTTACCACTCCTGAATCTGTGATTGACAATCCAGGATCAAGCTGGTTTTATGAAAGAGTCAGAGGTGCGTATGCAGAAGAAAAGAACAGAAAAAGACCCGGTACAGAAACGAATAAGTTTTTAAAGGCTTTTCCTTCTCAACAACGAATTGAAAAAGCACAGGGAGCAAAACTCGAAAATACATGGCGACTGCTCCCCTTCTTTGTCAGCAAAGGTGCTCAGTGGAATTTTCTAAATCATTCGGAGTTTGTTGAAGCAGAAAATATAAAACCTGATGAAAACTATTTTAAAAGAATGATTGCCAAACAGATTCTCTGGAAAAGAACAGAGAAGATTGTATCAAATCAGAAAATACCCGGTTACCGAGCGAATATTGTGACTTATACCTTGGCAATAATTGTTGATCTGACAGGTAACAGGATAGATCTGCTTAAAATATGGAATCAGCAATATATATCTGAAAAACTGGAAGAATGCATAAACCAGGTAGCTTACCGTGTCAGAGATATTATCACGGAAACAAAGGGAAATGTTACTGAATACTGTAAAAAGGATACCTGCTGGAAAAAAATCAGGGAAAACATTACAAAGCTCCCTCATGATTTTGATGAAATTCTGGAAATTGGTTTAAATGCGGTGCAGACACCAAAAGAGTATGCCCATACTGATAAAAACATGAAATTTGTTACAGAAATACCGGCAGAAACATGGAAGAATATAGCAAGCTGGGGTAAACATACGGGGTTGCTTGCAAACTGGGAAAAGGGAATAAGCATGAGTATCGGAAAAGCATTAATTCGCAACGGTTTACCCTCTCCGAAACAGGCATACCGTGGCAAACAGATTTATCAGAAAGCAATTGAAAACGGATATAAACCAGAATAAAATGCCCAAAGAAATAACAAACACACCTGTTGCAGCAAGAACATTTCGCGGACTGTCGGATATTGGATACACCTTTGAATCAGCTGTGGCCGATTTGCTTGACAACTCACTAACACAGGGTGAAGCAAAAAACATTCTGATTAATTATGACCGTGATGAGAAAGGATTGTATCTAAGAGTTTATGATGACGGCAAAGGAATGTCCCGTGATACTTTATTCGATGCGATGACTATTGGCAGCAGTTCTGAAGATTACAAAGAAGGTGATCTCAGTAAATATGGTTTTGGCATGAAGACTGCCTCACTCAGTCAGTGTAAAGAATTAACCGTTCTGTCAAAATCTGCTGATTCAGCAATTACTGCCTTTTCATGGAATATGGAAGTTGTCGAAAAAAAAGGCTGGAAAGTACTTGAATTTGATGAAGAAGAATCTGAGATTCTGAAAAAAACTGAAATTGAAAAAATCACAGATACGATTGGTAAAACAGATATTCTTGAACATCCGACATGTACAATGGTATGCTGGGATGTACTCGAAATGCAGGAACAAGAGTATTTGGCCAAGAAAACAGAGCATGCCAGGGATCAATATATCTCAAAAAAGATCGATATTCTGACAATTTACCTGAGGACAGTGTTTCACAGGTTTTTAAAAGGAGAAGGTGTAAAGAAAAAAATAAACATCTTTTTAAACGGCGACAAACTTAAACCATTTGATCCTTTTTGCAGACAGGAAAGCCATACGATTGAGGACCCGTTTTATAACGACGAAGGCACTTATCAGTTTGAAGATGAGTCGACTCCTCCAATTAATATAACAAGATATATTCTACCTACAAAAGAGGGTGAATTGGGGTTCTCGGATATGAGAAAGTGGAAGGAAGCAGCAGGATATCTGAAATGGAATGATGCCCAGGGCTATTATGTTTACCGGAATAACAGACTAATCGACTTCGGAGGTTGGTTTGGCACCAAAGCAAAAGACGAACATGACAAGCTTGCAAGAGTTTCAATAGACCTTAAAGATGATCATGATAAGTTCTTTAAACTGGACGTAAAGAAATCATCGATCCAGTTCTCTGATGATTTTAGAAATCACTTAACCGAAATAGTTAATAAAGATTACATACCAAGAGCAAGGGCAAGATATAAGAAAGCAGAAAAGAACATACCTGTAATTACCAACAAGCTGAGAACCAACACATCCAAAGTAAGTGATTTATCTACTGATCTTGTTGGTCAGAATGAAATCAGTGTTAAGGAAAAAACCAGTGCTTACGGGACAAATGTTCATGTTGATAATCCAAGTGGTGGATTTTCGGAGAAGGACCTGTTATACAGGGAACTGGATCCAAAGCTTCAGATTTTAACCAGAGATTTCGGAAATGATGAAAACTTCTGGAAAATGGTCCCTGGTCCAGGTAATTATTTCCAGATATTAATAAACGAGAGTCACCCTTTTTATGAAAAAGTGTATCTGAAAGCAGTAAATAACAAGATCGCAACGAGTTCGATTGATGCACTTCTGTACTCCCTTGCATTTATTGAACTACGGTTTAAAACAGAAAATAATCGCAGTTTGTTTCTCGAAATAAACGAAGTAGCATCGGACATCTTAAAAAGAGTAATCGAAAAAAACCTTTTATAATCAGAAGAAATGAGCATTGAAATAGCCCATAAAATACTGTTAACCAGATTTGAATTGAAATCATCTTCAGAAAGAACGGAGGATACACTTAAAGACTTAATTCGTTCTTATGAACCTCCAGAAGGGATTTCTGATCTGACTGAGGATGAAATAGATGCTCTTTACAATATGATTTATACTCAGTTCTACCGGGATATCCTCAACAATAAAAATGAAATAATCATAAATGAAGGTGTTACACTCTCAGATCCTAAAGAACACATTGAATGGAATCCTGACGAAACAAAGTCTTTTTACTGGAACCACCTTTCGAATTTTCTTAGTGAGGAATTGTTGCGCAAGCACACCGATGCAACAGCAGCTAAAATTTTAAAATCGCTTGACCATGAAACTGGTGAAATTCTCAAAAATATGGAAGATCCGAGGAGAGATGATTTTTCTTCAAAAGGACTAGTTGTTGGATATGTTCAAAGCGGGAAAACACAGAATTTCACAGGACTGATAGCCAAATCAGCCGATGCAGGATACAGACTGATTGTGATTCTAGCCGGAATGTATAATTCATTAAGGCAACAAACCCAGGTAAGAATTGACAAGGAACTAACAGGTTATAACACACTTAACCTTGATGAAAATTTTGTTGAGTGGTTCGATAATTCTAAAACATGGGTGCCGTTAACATCAGCCGGATCCCGTATTGATGGTAATAGTGGTGAATTTGGTGTTTATCATAAAAGTTTTAATGACCTATTTAAAAGATCCGGACCACCTGTAATAGCAGTTGTTAAAAAAAACAGCACAGTTCTTAAAAAAATCTTAGCATGGATAACGAATGGTAATGAAGAGGTACTGGAGAGTGTTCCGTTGTTGATGATTGACGATGAAGCAGATCAGGCCAGTATCGATACAACAAAAGACAATGAAGCTGAAACAACAGCAATAAACGGAGCAATCAGAGGCATTCTGGAAAAATTCAGAAGGTCTTCCTATATTGGTTATACTGCCACGCCCTTTGCAAATGTTTTAATAGGTAGAGATAAGGTTCATCCGGAACTTGAAAGTGATCTTTATCCGCGAAACTTTATTCATAGTCTCCCGGAACCTGAAAACTATTTTGGAACTTATCTTTTGTTTGCAGAGGATTTTTCTGACTCTTTTCTTGAAAGTGTGCCTGAAACTGACAAGAGAGATATTGTTAAAGAAGGTGAACTGACCGATTCACTTGACAAATCAATAATCACTTTTCTGATCAGTATAATAATCCGTTCTTTCCGTGGAGATTCAGATAAACCCATGAGTATGCTGATACATGTGGATCACCTGAAAAAGGGACACGAAATATGTCTTAAAATTACGGAAGAAAGGATTGCGAGTTTAAAAACAATTCTGACAACCAAAAACTTCAGGAGAAAGAAATTAACTGAACACATTCAGAATATTTTTGATGAGTTTTTCAAAGAATCTGAGAATATTCTGAATAATCTTGAACTAAAACATGAAATACCTGATTTTGATTATGTGTTGCAAAAACTTCCGGATATACTTGACGAAATAAAGATTTACAAACTCAACAGTGATTCAGATGATGAACTCAATTATATCCAGGTACCGGACCTTAAAGTGATAGCAATTGGAGGCAACCAGTTGTCGCGGGGACTAACACTTGAAGGTCTTATGATGACATATTTTCTCAGAAATTCAAAACAATATGATACGCTGCTGCAAATGGGCAGGTGGTTCGGATACAGACCCAGATTTGAAGATTTAATCAGAATATTTACACCAGATGTCATAAGAGATTCATTTGCCCATCTTGCAGCTGTTGAAAAAGAATTACGTGATAATTTTTCAATGTATACTAAGGAACCAAGAGTTACACCTGCAGAAATAGCTCCAATTATCAGGGATCATGCAAGACTGAATGTAACATCCAGAAACAAAATGGGGGCAGGAAAGAAAATAAGGTATTACGGTAAAACAACTGAGCAGACCATCTGGTTTCCGCTAAATGACATTAATAAGCTCCGGCAAAATCTCAATTCAGCAGAATTGCTGGTTAAAAGAATCTCAGACAGGAGATATCCCGTACCAAAGCAGACTTCAATTCTATTCAAAGGGGTTAAAGCCGGTCTGGTAACATCATTCCTTCAGGATTATCAAAAACCTGATAAGCAATATATTGGGGATAAAGGAATTGATATTCAGGATATTCTGAGATATACTGATAAGCACGAATTAGATTCCTGGAATGTCTGTGTTGCAGGATCTGAAAATACTGAGATGGAGAAAACAAATTTCGGACCAGTAAGAGGTATCAGACCGTTCCAGCGAAGCCGGAAAATTTCCAAATCATATGGTGCTTACGATATTGGTGTTCTAAGTTCAAAGAATCATTTACGGATAGACCTTGAACCGGAAGCTACTGATGCTTACAACACCAGGACATTTCCTCTGCTGGTTCTGTATAAAATTGACCGGAATAGCGGCAGAGGAAGCAGTTCAAACAGGGAAGCCCTATTTGAAAGCCTGACAATACCTGATTTCGATCCGGTCGGATTCGCAATTGTCTTCCCTCAGAGCAAATTGCAAAAAGGAGAATACGATTACATCGGACAAATATTTGAATAATGAATGCTCAGGATATAAGTGAAATATTCAACAGTATCAGGAAATCGTCAGATGATGATATAATCACACAACCTCTAACTGTTGAGAGCTTAAAAAGAATCGTGTTAGTTTTCAAAGACAGTAAAGGACTTGCCCATATTCTCATTGAATCAGGCGAAGGTTTTGTTGATTTTGACGAGATAAAAGGGATTGGTATAACCAATAAAAGCTATACAATAAAAGGTTTTAAACAAAGAAAGTTTTATGAATATTTCAGTAGGCATGAAAAATTCCATATTATATTTTTTCCGTTCATAACTGACATTCTTTCTCACCTTATTGCCGGGGCAGATATTCTTTCGGCTCATAAATCAAGCCTGAAGTTGTGGAAAAACTGTTTTGAAAATCCTGAAGAAAATATTCTTCCGGTTGATAAAGAAATTGGTCTTATCGGTGAGTTTTTGTTCCTGATCAGGCTAATTATGGAAAAAGGCCTCGATGCAGTAGAATACTGGAATGGTCCTTCAGGCGGAATTGATTTTGTCATGACAAAAAACAGTGCAGAAGTCAAGACTACTTTAAAAAACAGTCACACACACACAATAAACGGAATAGATCAGTTAATGGTTAAAAAGGGAAATAGTTTGTTTCTTGCCTCAGTACAGTTGCAAACTGCCCCAGCCAATATTCCTGATGCTTTATCATTATCATCAAAGTTTAATGAAATTTTGGAATACCTCTCTGATGACCCGGTAATAACAGATATATTTCGATCAAAGATTGAACAGACAGGTATCAGTGTAGAAATAATCGGTTTACATGATTTCAGAAAATACACCGAAAATGATTTTAGGATTTTTCATGTTAATGACGAGTTTCCGAAAATAACCCAGGATAGTTTCAAGGTCCCTTTAAGCAGCAGAGTTTCAAAGGTAAGATATGATGTTGACATGGGTGGTCTTGCATACATAGATGTTAATGTGTTTTTTCAAGGCTCATTATGAAATTGACAAGCATATTTGCAATTCTCACAAGCCGACACGCTAACAAAAATTGCAAAAGAGCTTGTCTGTTTGCCACCGTGTTTTGCCGACCCGAAAAAACAAAATTAGGACAGTACTAAAATTGAAAATATAATGACTGAAAACAAAGTCCAGTAGGTAGCATCGTATATAAAACAATTAGCAGTCAGTGGGTTATTGAGCGTTTCAGCTTGTATCAAAAGTATTTGTAACTTGACAGGAAAGTGCTTCGAAATGCCAAACGTTTCATATACGTAACCGTTAGCAAAGTTACTAGT
>SLKJ01000198.1 GCA_007134675.1 Bacteroidales bacterium | reverse complement strand
CTCAGAGGCTTCCTTAATTATCCGAAGCTTCTCTTCTTTTGTAAATGTTCTTTTTTTCATCATCATAAAAGTATAGATTTTAATCTATATTTATGTCCGATGATTTAAGGGGCCAATACAAAACACCTTTTTTTAAATACTACATAAATTCATTATGGACAGCAATTGTAATATTTTAAAAAGCTTATGTATTGTTTAATTAATCCCCGGCACCTATGAAAAAAAACAGCGGAGATAGAAAGAAAAAAATTGAAATAACTGAATTAATACTGGTTGTTGCCGATAAGGAGAGATGCTTTGTTGGCTTATTGCGACGTGGAAAGGATGAAGACGGCAACAACTTTGTTTCCGGAAAGGTTTCAGTTAAAGAGGGCGTGATGATTGGCAGGGCTGAAACTGAAACGAAAATGACCGAACAGCTTGATATTGTTTGCAGGTTAAAGCTGGATCATGACCTGCACCGGAGGAAAGGGAAGACCAGCATGATAATGGGAACAGAATACAACCATAATTAAGCCAGATCTTCCCCGGTGCAGACATAAAATTACCCGGACGCATCCCCCGTAAGGGAATAATAACCAGGCAAAGATTAAGAAAAACAGCTATTATGGAAAAACATGTCCGCGTTTTTAAACACCCCTGCATTTGCACCGAAGACGGCTACTATTTCTACAAGCAAAAGGGTGATGTACGCAAATACTTTGTGAAAATTGAGAAATCCATTAAAAATGAGAGATGGGCAGCCCTGCAGCTCTATTTTCCTCAACTTGACAAAAGACTTGAAATAAACCACTTAAAGGTATCGTCAAAAAGAGAATGCAGTTGGCAGATTTTCGACGGCTACACCGATGAAGACATTGATATACCAACCCTTCATCTCGACTGATCTATAAAATTCAGGACTTTATCTGTCCGGATGACACTACCTTCAATATTTCCCCAAAGCCTTTCTGTGGATATCCTCAACCCTGGCAGCCAGGTAGGCGGGTTTGACGACTTTCACATGCTCGCCGAAACGGAGTATGCACTCCATTATAAACTCCCGGTTCACCTTTACCTTCATGGTGACTGATATCCTTCCATCTTTAAGGGGGGTAATCACCTGCGACCGGTGAAGCATCAGCGTCTTAATATAAGCGGCCTGGGTCTTGTCAAATTCAAGCACCACCTCTTCTGAGGGATACCCGAAAGCCATCACGCCAACCGCATCATAAAGGACCTCGAATATCTCATCATAAAATTCATCATCTTTGACAAAATAATTATCGGTAACAAGAAGATCGCTTATCCGCTCGAGGCCGAAAATCCTGCTTTCGCCTTGCTCCTTGCCTATTACATACCACCTGTTGCGGTGCTCCTTCAATATGTATGGCTGCAGCACCCTCCTGGTGCTCTCCTCTGCATCAAACCTGCAATGTGTAAATTCAATTTCACGGTTTTCAAAGATTGCATCATAAATGACAGGCAAATGATGCCTGCCTGCAAAGCCCTTTGTATATTCAAACAGTATGTATTTATTAAAATTGTCGTCAGAATGCCTTTGCGAAAGACTGAAATGCTCGCTTACCTGGTCTATTGAATCTTTTATCACCCTGAATTCCTGTGCTTCGCCGAATGGCTGCAGCTTATGTATGAGCATCCTGATCATCCGCACCACCTCAGGCGTCAGGGGAATGTCAAACTCCCAGTCTTCTTCGTACCTGTAGCATCGCTGGTAATTATCGTAAATAATAGGCGCCCCCCTTTGATAGCGCAAAAAGGCCAAATCCTTTTCGAGGGTTGCTCCTGATACTTTCATGCCCTCATCTTCGAGCGACCAAAGCAGATCCTGCTTGGTAGGATATCCATACTTGTACTTGTTTCTCTTTATTTGCGAATGAATGTGAATATACCTTAAATAGGCGTTTTTGTTAACCGACATATCTTAAAATATTGGTTTGCCAGCAATTTAATAAAAATGAGGCAATATGCGGTATGATCTTTATCAAACCTGACAGGTTCCAGTAATAATTGATCTGCTGGTTAGTATCAGTACTGAGCAGAGAACCAGCTGCCGTTACCCCGCATACAGGGACAGATGCGTTTCGCGCACGCGGCATCCTGGTGGCTACAATCCTGATCCCTGCTTATCTACAGGTGTCTGCCGTATATTCCTCATCACCTCTTCACCGTACCAAAAGTCAAGGTCTTCGTCGTCCAGGTCAAAAATTCTCCACATTCCCGTATACCCAATATTATCGTACACCCTGGTAATTTTTTCCCGTCTGTTCCACTCAGGCCAGTACACCTGCAGCTCCAGTATCCCATCGACCATGAGAACCTTCTCGACGATCACCTTCAGAATGTGGCGCCCCTCCTTAAAGAAATATTCCCTGCCTTCGGTAATGATCCCATTTCTGGTGTGTATTGACATATTGCCGGTAATTGTAAAACTCCTTTTTTTCATAATCCTTTATTTAATCAGTTGTACGACAAATATTTATTGTAAATACCCCTTCCGGAGAATACAACGGGGAAGTCCCTTTTAACCTCATTATACCTGTCGCTTTTAAGAACGGGCAGTAATTTGTACTTATCTTCTGAGATCATCTCTGCGCCAATGCTCCTTCCTGACCCTAATTCTGTAACCCATAAGAGGCCCTCCCTTATTTCGACTCTGTGGGTACCGCTTTTGTTGATCCGGTCAATCTCGACAGCTATTTTTTCGAAATAATCAGAAACTAACTGAACATATATTAATCTAACTGCAGCGTAAACATTGCTGAATCCTGCATAATCTCTTAACTGCGCATAATATGATGGATAGTTCTCTCTCATATGCAGTAAATATTCCATAATGAAATAATCAAACTCAAAAAGAGCGGCCATGCTGCTGTAACCGTCGCGAACCCACTCAACAACACCTCTGGCATAGTTGCCGGTTGCCAGCTTGTATGCTTCAAGCATGTCAAATTGATTTTTTGACCCGAGGTAATAGGCATGCAATTCATCCAGGAGCCCGAAGACCCCCTCAGACTGTGTAGATGTGTTACCGGTTATGTATGTGCCAAACCTGAATGTCCTCAGGCTTTTCGGTATTCTGTCGGCCAGTTCCCTTGATGGGAACAATGATTATTCGGGAAATGAAAAGTAATAAGACTCCTGAGGGGTTAAATATATGTAGCCCGTTATATTATCCCAGTATCCGGTAACGTCATTTTCTTTTTCATACCTGAAGACATTATGTCCATAATATCCATGTGCGATCTCATGCACGTTGACTGACATTCTCTTGAGAAGTTCACTCCTGGTGTTTCCGCGCAAATAGTGAAAAGTGGCTGTTGATTTCCTCATGCTTTTTGTCCCGCCACAGGCAAGCGTTGTTTCTGAAAACAAGGGAAGACCATCATATTGCATCAGCATATACCATGTATCAGGAGAATATATACGTGTAGCCTCCTTAACCCATTCAAATACATCCTCAATCGCTATTAAACCGGATGTCTCCGGATCTGCTGCTTTAATAATTAAAGGTTCACCGGATTCTGTATTTTTTTTTACCTTTATTAACGGCTGGAGCAATAGCTGGTTCTGATGTTGATTGACTATTCCTGCTTAAAGTAATAACTGATTCCATCCGGTCGCCATCAGAGGCCTCGGGACCGCTCATCCCCTCACTCGCATCCTGCTCCATGAAAGCTTTTGCATCATCAACCTTTACCTTTATCCGATCAATGCTGTCAAGCACCAAATCTTTAACGCTCATATCTTTATCATCAAGATATTTCAAGGTAACCGCTATAACTATTCCAAGAATGATAAGCCTTATAAGTTTCCTCATATAAAATAATTTTTTATTTGTTTTACGCCTTTGATGTATAATACGCAGGTAGTCCGTAATCAATTTACGTTTACCAGTAAAAAAAGGTTTTCTGAAAAAAAACATACCTTTTATGCCCGCTACGTAGATTGATTATGGAGTATAACTTTATACTTGATTGTTATTATGATACCCTGACAGGGCGGGAACAGTAATCATTTAAAACCGGAAACAATGAAAATAGATTTTCTGGCACTCTGCCATAGCATTAAAAACAATGTAAAACAGACAAGGGCATGGTTAATCGCCAACAGCAATACAGAAAATATATTTAACCTGCTTTTCACGTACAGTGACCTGGAACACCTCATGATTGATGATGATCAGGCAAAAGGACAGGAGGGTAAAACATGCAGGCCAGATAGCCCTAAGAAAAGTCCGGCAGGGAAATCACACCGGCCAGATAGCAGCATGAATAGTACGGAATCTCAAGTTGATCCTGCCGTTATTCTTTATTTCCGCGAAAGCTGTACCGAATTCATAAATTCTTTTAAGCTTGCTGAATCATCATTCTACAGGTATGCGTTCGCTGCTCTTCGAAATGCTCTGGATGCCGGGATCATGTCTGTTGCCTCAAAAGAGGCTGATGATGTAATGCATTCCTCAGGCAGTCCCGGCCCCGTGTTGCAGCAATTGCAGGCCAGAGAGATAATCGGTAAACTTTACAAAATAACCAATGTGAAACATTTCTGCAAAAAATCCGACATTATTGAAAAATGCCGGAAGTTGCACCAGGAGTTGTCAGCTTTATCAGGAGGTAAAGATTTTGCCTCGGGGTTAGTCCACAATGTGCCTACCTTGAGTGCCGGGTTTGATGAGAAAGTATTTATACTGTGGACAGTCTGCCTGAGAAAAACTATCAGGATGCTTTTTAATTTATTTATCCTGAAATACCCGGTAGCTATCCTGAATACGCCGCTAGAAAAAAAAATTTCCCCTGGCTTCCGGGGCGGGCCATTCCTTAACAGCGAAGAAAGGGAAAGCCTAATTGAACTGCTTGATGGAGATGACCTTGATATACTTATGGAGATCAGCAAGAAAGACCCATACGCATTGAAACAAGCAGCAGAAGTAAATTCCTGCCCTGACATTGTTGAAGAAGAGTTAAGCAGGCAGTTAAAAGGTTTAAAAGAAGAGCTCAAAAAAAACTCATCCGGATAAATCAGTTGTAATTAGTCGAACGTTAAAAACCCATGTTTTTTTCTATAAACGTAAAATCAGGCTTACATTTATTATGAATATACCTGGTTAGTAAAGGTTATTAAATATAACATCTCACCCTTCTGTTCCCGACTAAACGCCAGCTTACAATAATATCATATCAATCACCCCTCTCCCTACCTCCTTGTTAAGCCTGTTATCCTTTAACAGGTCAACGAACAGCAGCCCGCATTTCTCATCAGACAGCTCACGTCCGGCCAGGGTTTTGTAAAACACTCCCTCCTTCCTGATTACCGGGCTCCCCACAAACCCATCCTCCCTGTCCAACGCCCGCCCCACCAACCTGTCCGGGTACAACAAAAAAGTATTCCTCGCCCCGAAATACCGGCCGTAAGCATACATCTGCCTCACATCACCAATAGAGGTATCAGACCGGTACTTCCATTTGGTATCGAGAACCAGTACCTCCTCCGACTCAGATCCCGGATTCTTCCTTACCACAATATCCGGCCTCAACCGCATATCATAATTCCCCGGATGCCGCCAGAAAGGCTTGCTACGCTGAGCTTCAACCGAAACAGTTACATCAGAAAGCCGTGCAGCCCGCTTCAGGGCATAGTAAATGTAACTCTCCCACAAATGGTTCATATCCAACATGATCGCAAGGATATTGTTGCTTCCTCCCTTAAGGTCGGGATGATAGTTGAGCAGGATGATCCGGGCCAGCTCAACAGCCTGCCGGTAGCGCTCAGTTTTGCGTGAATAGACCAGCCGCTGAAACAATTTCTCCGAAACTCTTACAGAACTGCATTCAGGGAAAAACTCCAGCAGGAATTTGCACCTGTTGTTAAGCTCCGCAGAAATACCCAGCGACACAATACACCTCAATGTCTGCGAGAGCAAGGCATTAAACACATTGTCATGATCATACACCTGGTATGAAACAAAGAAACGTTCGGCATGTACAAGGTTTTCAGAAATATGCCTGTGAATTACAAGCTTCCCCTTCATACAAAGCTGATTCTCCTGGTTGTTGCGATACTTCTTAACCGGCCCTTCTCTGAAGATCCGCTCAGTTTCATCAATAAATAACTGTATGTATGTCTCCAGCACACTTTTTCTCCTTACCTGTATATCAGCCCTGGTGCTGGTTCTTGTCCTGATCTGGAAACTTATGGCAAGCATCTCCAGTAATACATCCCTCCATGTATCCAAACCCTTCTCATGAGCATCAGATTTTGGCAGCACCTCGATGCTCAGGTCGCCGATCATAATGACACCAACAAAATGGCTGAACTTGACCCTCCTGTTATACAGACTGAAATAATTGCACTGCGGATTTGCAGTCAGATATACGGAGAGCAGGTCAAAGTGCCGTTTTTCAAATAACACATCACCGACTCTCTGACCTACAGCCAGCCAATCATGCTCATAAACGTATATGGTTCTCCCGACAGGCATCTGATCCAAACTAAGCCATTAAAATCAAGTAACGCCCTTCAAAGCATCAATTATATCGAAGCCGTCATCTATCTCAATCACTCTGTACACTGTCTTGTCCAGTATATAGTCATCATCCTCGTCAGCGGCAAACTCAGGCTTTGCCTCACCAGCATCTATTTTTTTCACGAACTTGTCACCCAGAACCAGCCTGACCTTCCCGAAATCATTATAGAAAAACTCCTTGAGCAAGGGAACGATATTGTCCCTGAAAACCATTTTCAGGTCATCCGTATCGCTTACGTTCATAAAAAAGGAGTGACCGATCTGATGATCCTCATCCAGCAGATAGCTTAATCGCTCATTAATTGTTTCGAGCAACTCAACGAGGTTGATATCCTCCACCATTCCGTCATCATTGCCGGTTTTTCCATGGGAAGAAACAAGATCTGCATCAGGCATCATCTCAAGAAACGAAAACCTACGCCTCAGGGCGGTGTCAAGGGCCTCCACACTGCGATCTGCCGTGTTCATCGTCCCTATTATGTAAAGGTTTGAAGGAACACTGAATTTCTGCTTGCTGTAAGGAAGTGTAACCTTCAGCGCCTCCTCCATCCCCGCACGCTTATCTTTTTCAATCAAAGTGATCAGCTCACCGAAGATCTGCGAAACATTCCCCCTGGAAATCTCATCGATAATAAGCACGAAGTTCTCATCTTTCAACTTGTCAGTTTTATTTTCTCTTTCGGGGATAAAAAATTCCTTCTTTATCCATTTCTTGTTGAGACTGTATATGGTCTGCTGGGAAAGTTTTTTTTCATAAACCTCCTCTACAGGAATTTCCGCATCCTTCACGATCCATTCAACTGGACGGAAATGCCTGTGCCTGATAGGACTCTCCTCATCATAGAAATAATCTCCTGCAACCCGGCCAATAGCACGCACCTTCTGTTTTCCCTTAGAAATCAGGACATAGTCCCCCTTTTTCAGGTAATCCTTGAAATGATTCATCGCCTGTGCATGGTAAGAGCCCAGCCCCTTTTCTTCAGCCATCCTGTAGATCTCCTTCACAGGTACCCCCTCCATATTATTGTCCCTCATGAATCCAATGGAAATGCAATTATTCTCCACACAATGCTCATATATAACCTGGTCCTCAGGAATGCCGATATCACCAAGCGACAACTTGAAAAACTGTGCTGCATCAAACTGTTTCTCTGTAAGACTGATCGTTTGTTTATCCCTTTCTGCCGCACCACTGGAAAAATACCTGGCCCTGTCAGCCATCCTCTTGAACAAGCCATCATGTATCTCATACCTGATCCGGCCTTCCTCCTCCTCTTTATCATCTTCCTCCTTTGAGATCACAGGCTTAATCCCCTCAACAAAATCCTCGTATGAAAAACTCTGATGAAAAGTACAGAAAGAGATCCTTCCTTTCTGCGGACTCTCCCAGTCACTAATCAACAGTTCGTTAAACCGTGAACGCAGTTTCTCACGATCCTCAATATGCTCCTCATAAAATGCAGGATCAACAATCTGCAATGCCAGGTTAATGGTATAATATGTTTTTCCGGTTCCCGGGGGACCGTACAATATGGAATTCAGTGAATGCATAATACCAGAAGATTTTAGAGGTTTACTTTTCAGGATTTCATCAATTTTGCTGATCAAAGCCGGGTCTTTCAGTTCAAACACCGTGGTGTTCAACCCCTCCTTATTCTTAAACCCAATCTCATCGGCAACTTTTTGCCAGTATACAGGCTTTGTGTGGGGGAAATAGAACTCTTCCTGGAAAATGTAATCATCAGTGATAATACCTATACCTTTAATTTTCATTCCATCCTGTGCGATTACAACATCACCCGGTTTTATTTCAGAAAAAAAGTTGAACAACTCACCTGCTTTTCTTGACCTTAAACTTTTAGTTGCTTCGAAACTATAATCTTCAAATAGCTTTAAAACATCCTTTTTACTACCGATCTGAAGCTCATTCAAATCTCCAAGTTCTGACCATCCTATCGATATATGGTTTTGCTCATACATTATTTCCCAGTACTGTTTTTCACCGTCGGAAGTACCCACTCTCCAGTAGCGGCGGGTTTTGTCAACCATCTTATCAAGCATCTGGTAAAGTATATCCTGGGCAAGGATATAATGGGAATTGTCTTCAAATGCATCTTCCGGTATTAGCTTTGCTTTTAATTCAAGCAGTTCTTCATCAGGAATAATGTATTCATCTATAAATTCATCCAGCAAAGCTTTATAGTGAACATACTTCTCTCCCTTTGGTTTATGCTGGATCCCGATCATTTTGCAATATTTCCTGTAAAATGAATCTTTAAAAATTGGATATTTGTTAGCATCAAAATAAGCGAGATAAATAGATATTGTTCGCTCATCCTGATGATGAGAGTGTTTAGCATATTCTATACTTCGATATATTTCAAGGGTTTTCTCGGAAAAGACATTTACACGTTTCAGTAAATCTTTCGATTCATCAAACAGGTCCTTGAAAGCATTTCTAAATTCCTCCGGTCTTTCTTTTGCAAGAACCTTTATAACTGATTTGCAAATCGGGTAGACTAAATTGGAAAAATCGATACTGTTCATCTCCATTTGAAAATCAGCTACTGAAGTATCCGGCTTCTGATGAAACTCTTTTGTTACCTGCCATTTAAAAATCTCATCACCCAGTCCATCACCCTTGATTATCTCCTTATATTTTTGAACCATTCCTGAAACCGGATCATTTTTATTCTCTTTTTCTGTTATTTCAAAACCCATATCCCTTAAATACCGGTTTGTGGGTTCCCCACCGGAATACTTCCATAAATGCTCTCCATTAACCTGTTCGTGAGCATATCGCAGGATATCTTTTGGCGGAAAATGATCACCGTCAATCAATACACTATACTTGGTTGATGGGATAAGCTCTATCCTTTTCTTTTTAACATGTTCCGCAGCTTTCAGAACATGTTCCTTTGTGATTTTGCCTGGTAAGAATTCCATCTTTTTGATTATTATAGCGCAACAAAACTTAAAGAATAATTAATGCACCGTTTTTGAGCAATTTCAATCAATAAACTACATTTCCGACATTCCATCCCCCACTGTCATAACTTGAAAAAATTGCAGCATCCAGGACACAGGGACAGATATCCGCCTCATCACAAAGACGCTGGATACCGTCAGAAACAAAATGATAATATGCCCTGTCCTGAAGCCCGGCAACGGACAAGGTAACAGGAAATCCGAAATCATTCAGCCAGTTTGTAATCCTTGAATCAATCGGAATTTCATATTTTGTAAGACCTAAAGACTGTAAAAAGTTCCGGGATTGCTTTGGGCCAAAACCCTTGAAAGTATCATCGATAAAATCTGCAATCTCCCTTTCATCTTTTCTGGTCGCATTGCTATCAAGCCGTTTCTTCAATATACTAATCAGGCTCCAGTCAGAATTCTGAAGTACTCGAAAATTCCAGGCAAAAAACCCGGATATACGGTTAATGTATCTATTAAGTCGGTTTTGCTGCATGGTAACTCTGAGAAAATCCCCCACATCTATATCTCCCGAAATATTTTCAAATGTCACCGGAAAAGGGTCCAGCCTGAAAAATCTGCTGACAGGAGTATCCGGTCCAGAACGTTGCTGAGAGGTCACAAGGCACATGATCATACACTTCAAAATCGAATTTTTGT
>SLKJ01000167.1 GCA_007134675.1 Bacteroidales bacterium | reverse complement strand
GCTTAATGTTTGCATAAACCAACCAATAAAACTGTTGCAATAAAAAAGATATTTGACATTTTTAATAATGAGTAAGAATGTAAGCAATTAGTTAGAGAAATTTTAATTTTAAGATAATTTGAGTAACTGTGATATGATATTTTGGAAAATTTGTTTTGACTGAATTCTTCAACTGAAAGATCCATAAGATCAATTTGGCTAAAAACCCAACCAATAAACTCAGCTGCTTTATTGGTAATTTTTTTTGATTCGCTTGACATGTTAAACATCTCTTTATTAAAGATATACGCCATTAATAGCTTAGAAGCTTTTTTTCGGGCATTTATCTTTTCACTTTCTTTTATTTGACTTGAATTAGGGAAAGAATCATTAAGGTTATTTATCAATTTTTCATCATCTGTATGTTCTGAAGATTTAGGGTGAATTAAATAATTTTTCTCAGTAATATACCTTTTTAACTGATCGACAATCCAATCAATAACTTCAATGTTTTCAATAATTACTTCTTCACCGGTTCTAAATATTATTTGAAATTTTTCTATTGTATCTTCTTTATTATCAATGATCTCATTTATCGATTTTAATTTTTCCCGTTCCTGTTTTAAATGGAACTTTCTATGTAAATCTTTGACGATTTTCTTTTTCTTTAAATTGTTATAATAGTTGAGTATAATTTTTTGGAATAAAAGAATATCTGGAATTAAATCTGTTTTTTCAATTTTGAATCGTATAAATAAAGCCGCAATTTTTTCATATTCTTCAGGTGATGCTTTAAACCCATCTTTAGCTAACACCGTGCCTGCTTTTTCAGGTTCATAAACAGGCCGACTGTATAGATTGGTATATGACCCATAAAATGAATGATCATACAATAGTTTAATTATCAAATTAACATCGGAAACAAAGAATATTTTGCTCATAAAATTGATTTTTTATCATTTTAATTGATGGCTGAAGATATTTTTTTAAGATATATTGAAAGGATTTTCTTCTCATTTAGCATTTCCACATACTTATTTTGATTTTGGTTGGTATTTTGAAAGAATCCTTGCAGCAATTTTTTGAACACCTTCTCTGATATTAAGCGGGCTCAGTACCTCAACCTCATTCCCCCAACCCAGAATCCGGGCGTAAAATTCAAAATTTGGGACCAGTTTGTATTTAAATACGATTTTGTCAGTTATCTCTTCTACTCGCTTTTGACTGTGATGTAATGGTTGGGTAATGACATATTGTGCCTGTATTTCAGAGAATGCAATTTGTATTTCAACAGGTTCTTCATCAGTTATACTGATGCCGATTACATTATCGTAATACTTGTTTGCTTCAAAATCTGTATCTATGAAATTAGTCTGGTGATCTGATTGTATTCCTGAAAACCTGTCAAGACTGTACGTCCTTATTTCCTTATATTTTTCATTGTATCCCACTAAATACCAGCGATTCCTATATTGCTTGAGCAAATATGGATGTACAGTATGAAAGCTGCTCTCTAACGTAGTAAATTTCTTGTATTCTATCCTGAGAACAGTCTTGTTTATCAAGGCATTAATTACCGGGTCAATGTATTCCGTTCCTGTTGCTTCGTTCACTTTTTCAAATTCAATGCAAACCGGTAAGTTTTTATCTTTAATGTTCCTGTATATGCTTATAGCATCAATTAGTTTGTTTACCGACTCTCTGAAATTTTTAAAGATCCCCACTTCTTTGAACTGATCCAGTAGCTTTGATGCAAAAACCAGGGAATCCAGCTCCTCTTCACTAAGCGGAATATTGTCAATTGAATAGTTCTTATCATCATAATAATAAGTGCCTTTTGCGCGATCAAACTTTATCGGTGCATTATATCCAAGTCTCTCATCATAACGCATTGTGTGAATGTCTGAATCAATTGTCCTGTCGCCTATCGGATAAATATCAAGGGCTCGCTCACAAGCTTCTCTTAATTCCTTTTTGCTTACATGGATTTTCTCAACCAGGCACCGATTGATTACCCTGTAACGAATTAGTGCCGATTTATTTTTTGGCATATCCGAAAACAATTTTTAAAAATGAAAATACATTGCGTTAACAACCCCTAAGTTTGTAGTAAATAAAATGAAGTTTCGCACTAAAATTTATATGCTGAATAGCCGCAAAAAAGATAAAAAAGAAGTATGGCATTTATGCTTATAAATGCTGAATATTAGCATATTAACAATTTGTTCCAAAAAGCAATATCATGCTGCAGAGTAAAGATATAAATAAGATTTAAGAATTAAAAAACGATTTTACCCATAGTGGTTTGAACCTTTTCAAATCTAGAAGACAAACCATGGTAATAAACCAAAAATTTAAAAACATTCCTCCATGGATACTAACAGAGATAAAAACCTTCTTTCCCATGTTGAGATAATATCTTCCGAAGCTGCCAATTGCAACCTTGACTTCTCCGGCATAAAAGATAAAAATGCTGTTTACAAAGTTGCAGATTTCCTTAGTGTAACGTTTAATCAGGCTGTACTGTTTTCCTGCCTGCTTGAACAGAGCTTTCAAAAAATGGTAACTTTTGAGAGCCTGAGCAAACACATGAAATGCAGCGTTATTAAAGTAATTTCTTTAATTGATGAGATTGAAGCACTGGAAAAAAAATCAATTATCAAAAAAAGAATTAAGTGGGGCAGAAAAAAAAGATCCTATAAAGACGTTGGTTATTCTGTACCTCATCATGTTATAGAATCGCTGAGAAAATCGGATTACGGCCTGCTGAAACAAGAAAGAAAATTCAACCTGCCCAACCTACTTGAACAGGTTAAATTTGCATCTGAAGAACGTAAGGATGATTCCATTTCCACAAAACAGCTGTTTGATGAAATTGATCTATTGATATGTAATAACAGGGAGCATATATTCATTCAATATCTTAATCAAAAACTTAGTAACACGTTAAGCAAATGTATATCATTACTCCTTGCTTATTACAGGCTGACAGGATATATAAACAATAATATTGACGATGTAACTGAAAGTGTTTTTGATGATATTTTGGACCAAGTGGAATTCAGAAGGAGCATTCTTAACGGATGCAATGAACTAATCCGGAAACATATAGTTATTGTTGAGCGTTCAGAGTTTGCTGTAAATGAAGATATATCTCTTTCTCAAGAATCACTCGATGTTCTTTTTAAACAATTTCCAGAGCTAAAAACAGAAGAGATACAAAAAAATGGGGTTGCCAAACCAAATAATATTGTTGCAAAAAAACTGTTTTTTGAAAATGAACTCAGTTATAAACTTAACGATCTTAGCAATATCCTTGGCAAAAGGCAATTCAACTCTTTTTTAAAGTCCGCAACACAAAGCAAAATCAACAGAGGAATTACGGCAATATTTCATGGTTTCTCTGGGACAGGCAAAACTGAAGCTGCATACCAGATTGCCAAGAAAACCGGCAGGCATATGATGATTATCGATCTTAGTCAGTCAAAAAGCAAGTGGTTTGGAGAGAGTGAAAAACAAGTAAAAAAATTCTTTGACGATTACCGAAAGCTGCTAAATAATTCAGTCACAGAACCCATACTTTTTATTAACGAAGCAGACGGTCTGTTTTCAAAAAGACTGAATATAAGCACCACTTTGGGTAATTCTGGACAAACACATAATACCATTCAAAATATATTGCTACAGGAAATGGAAAATTTTGAAGGAATACTTATTGTAACAACTAACCTTACAGGAAATATGGACAAAGCATTTGAGCGGAGGTTCCTCTTCAAGATCGAATTCCCTAAACCTGATAAGAATATCAGGCAAAAAATATGGAAATATAGGCTTCCCGAACTTACAAACAAAATGGCCGCTGAACTTGGAGCAAAATTTGAGCTTACAGGTGGTCAGATTGACAACATGATCCGTAAGATTGTAATTAAAAAAGTGCTAAACAAAAATCTTAACCTATTTGAAACATTAATGGACTTCTGTAAAGATGAATTTGAATTTGATAAAACCAGAACAGTAGGATTTTAAGTGTTCTAAGCCAACATGCTGTTAGCAGTATTTTATTTTATTCTATAAGCCATTTGATCCATCTCTTCTGGTCAATTATTGGAATACCGTTTTGTTCGCAGACATTCATTGTATGACCTGTTCCTCCAGTCAATATGCCGGATTTTTTTATAATGTTTGTGTTATTAATACTTGCTGTTACCGGATCCGGAGATAAATGATGTTGGTTTTAATGGAGATAGAAAAGCGCTCCAGAAGAAAGATAAGTGGTCAAGGTCAATCCTATAAAGAAAATGCGAGACTACATGCCTTTGATAAAGAGTTATATGGTGGAACAAGTATTAAAATCGATGGATTCTTCAGGTTATTTGTGATAGATACTAGTTATGCAATATTTCATTATCACAAAAGTGGTTACGAAAGAATAAGGCTTTTAGATTATAATGGGTCAATTGAGGATTATAGCAAGGTGATTAAATTAAATCCAGAAGATTTTTGGTTATATATTTACAGAAACCAATCCTAATAAATGACCAATACTTGTTTGGAATTCAAAGAAATTGCCAAATTATGGCAAAAACTGAAAACAAGAAAACAAAAAGAAAAGGGGAAGCGTGAAGATAATCTGGAAGATACTGCTAAAACCGGGAAGCTAACCGAATACCAGCAATTTTGCAGGGAAAAAAGATTAGAAGGTCTGGACTTCAGGGAAATATCCAGCTTATGGAAGAAAAACAAAGAAAAAAGGTGAATAATCCTTTAAAGCCCAATAACCTCCCCATCCTTTACCTCAATTACCGGGGTTGAAAATATCTTCCGGTATTCACTTCCACTAAAGGTGTGGATCGGGACTATGTAGTCAGGCTTTATGGCATCGACCATTTGCTGCAAAGCCGGTGTCCCTGCGTGTCCGCTTGTATGTATCTTGTGTAGGGTGAAACCCTGGTTTATAAGGTAATCAATGAATTTAGCCGTAACCGGCTTTTGCAGGTAACCCTCCCATAGTGAATATATGATGTTACCCCCAAAAATCCCCTGGATCCTTTCAAGATCCTTTTGCATTGACGGACGCACTAACATTACAATATTCCCGGTTAAACGGGATATCTCCTCTTTGGTTATCTTAAATTTCCTAAACTCGTAAAGAATTTTCTCGTTCCCCTCGTTTGCCAGTCTTCTGCTGGTGAAATAGGGGAACATCACTCTCAGGTTCTTAAACTTTTCTGATGGATAAGGGATGCCGCCAAAAGGTGATAGTTCTTTCAGGATTGTTGCCACATAAACATCCACCACCATGATCTTCCCTGTACGCAAACAGGCCCTGTAAGCCGAAACAATCCGGTCAATATTCTGGCCTGAAGTGTATAGCAGACATATTTTCCCCGCTTGACGGAAAATATCCTTAAGTTCTTCTTCAATCTCCGGTTCGGTTTTAAATGGTCCGGCATGCCGTCCTATGGTTGTGCCCTCCAGCAACAGGTAGTTGATGTTCTCAGGGGGATTATTGACCAGCCACCTGAATGCGCCGGGTTTCCTGCCGTGATTCCTGAAATCCCCTGAATAAAAAATACCCCTATCCCCGGCTTTAACGGACAATGAGTATGAATCAAAAGCGGAGTGGTCAGCCCAGTAGGGAGTAACAGAAAGGTCTCCAACCTGAAATGCCTGCGACCTGTTATAATAAAAGCAGTTTTTAATCCTGATGTTTTGCCGGGTGAATAAATTATTGATCTCAATAATCTTGTGTGTAGCTTCACCCATAAAGAATTTGACATCCTTGCTGATAAAGTTGATCAAACCGTAATGATCCTGGTGCGGATGTGAGATAATAACGGCATCAATCGTAATATTACTGCCTTCATAAAGCCCTTTTATATCGGGCAACACCCCTGATTTAACCAATTCACCGACAGAGGCTGATCTGTATTTCTCAAAACCAAAGTCAGAACCATCCGTGTCAAACAGCGGCATCCCAAAATCAAGCAATATCCTAGTTGTATCAGTCCACACTTCAACGCATGCCCCCCCAATCTCTTTAGTGCCGCGGTGGATTTTGAATTTCATGGTTCACCAATTTGATAAATCTTCCCCAGGAGTGTATTTCCAAACCTTAAGATTATCAAGGAATTTATCACCAAACTCCTCCCGTGAATGCCTCATAACATCCATAAACTTTGATTTTGCAGCACTTCTTGGGTTAAACTCTGAAATTATCATTACCGGTATGATGTTCTTTATTCGGTCTAGAGAACTCCAGCCCGGGTTTATCAGGCCGATTTTCTGCCTCTGCTCCAGCATCTCGAATACAGCCCCCTCCAGGTCAACCTTTGGATAGCTGGTAAAAATATCATAATACAAACCTATCTGGATTGGACTGAGATATATACCTGATGTGCTAGACCCATGCTTAAATTCAATTAATAAAAGGTTGCCTTGCTTATCCAGGGCAAGAAAATCAAGCTCATTGCCTATTGCCTTTTTATTAAGGTCCTTCCCATATAGTTTTTCATCAGCAGCAGAAAGAATACTCTGTAATTTCTTGTACCTACGTTGAATAGGTCCCAAAATCGTGTCCTTCTGCGCCTGATCAGAATACCCAATAACTGCTTCCTTGTCAACAATAACAAATGGATTGTCAGCCTTGCCGCATATCCCGTACCTCCTCGATAACTTATTTTGATAAAAACCTTCCTTCTTACAATCATAATACCTGTCAAATCTTTCATCATTTTCCACCAGGTAGATGAGATGTTCGAGCGGAACCTTGAAGTTTTCATCAATACTTTTTTCACCGTAAAGATGTGGGCACATTTTTTTATAACTTTCAGCCCCATCAATAAATATCTTCCGGGGATTCCTTTTTCTTGGCCGGATAGTTATAATCCGTGACAGTCCCCTGTAAACAGATATCCATTCACGTGAATTGTTCTTGCCTACGAGGAAGTCCAGTTCGTCTTTACCCTTAACAAAGTCAAACAGCCACCTCAGCTCACCACTTTTTTCAATGAGCCTTGAAAACGAATTTGATAATGTCCGGTTATAATACATATTGCAACATTTTTATTATGCCATTGCCGGCACGGTGGTTTTAGAGTGAACAACAATAATGAAAAAGCAAAAATTATAAGTTTTGACATATCTAACTCAAGCAACTACTGCAACAAACCATTGCAAGTTAAGAATTTTACCTAATCAACTCAAACTATCCACAAATACAACTCGGAAATTACGCAGATATTAAATCATATATTGTTGCAATCCTGTTTGTGGTTCATAGACTGATCAGTAAATCCAATTATTAATAATACAATATGACAATAAAGTCTTAACCCAGTACCATTAAGACGCTTCCGTCGTTTATTGAGCTCCTGGAAAAGCTTATGCAGGTGAGCATTATCCATCAGGATAAGAATTAAGACATGGTTCAGCTGGAAAGTGTTTCATGCCTGACAAATAGGTTATATTTTCAATTATTCCATCATCCCCGAATTGACCCTGAGCGTACCAGGATCACCCAGGCTTTCTTCCACCAGTGAAAGGTAATCCAGGAACCGGTCCTTGCGGAGTATTCCCTGCTGCAGCAACAGCATAGCATCATTTGTATCCTTGTCCCTCCCCAGCTCCATCTTCATGATAAAAAGCAGCTCAGAATTGATAACCCTTACCCCGACACCGCCAATATTTTGCAGAACCGGTGTTCGCATTATCAGATCATTGAGAGCCGCATTGCCCGATCCGGATGATAAAATGTCAATATTCAGATCATCTATGGTTATACCAAGCCCATCAATCAGCGGGGTAACCCCTCGACCCTGTATCCTCCAGCAGCGGCCTTAACTTATCAATATCACTTACCATAAAATCGATATCGGGCGTCAATGTCCTGTCACTGGCAAGATAAGAAACCACTGCCGTACCGCCAATGAGAATAGCATCGGGCTCATTTCCAAGAATCCAGTCAAAACCTCCGGCAAGCTGTTCAATAACTTTATTATCAAGAACTTTGAAATTCTCATACAGGTGCAGAGAATCAAATCCCGGTCCGTTATGCAAGTCAATCATAATATTATTTTAAGTATTTACTGCATAACCTATTTACGAAACAAGAAAAGACAAAAAACCATGATTAGAAGAAGCCGGTAAAACTGCAACTCGTAGCAACCAATCTAACAAAAATTTGCACCATCGTAAATAGATTATGGAGCCTGCACGTATGATAAATAAAACAGGTTCTGATGTAAATAATGATGCAAGCACAAATATATTAACCAAAAAATGCTATGAGAAAAAATCCGGAAAAACTTGCAGTACTCACTCTTCGGCCGGAAAAAAGTCAGCAATACGAACCTTACAGCCACCGGATAGTTCTTCAGCTGATAATATTGACCGTCCTTGCAGTTTTTACCTGCTTTGACATAAATGCACAGTCAGATACATATAAAAGATCACTTGTCAGCTCCACTATTGTTTATGACACCGACATATCTCTCCGGTCAGGTTATCAGGGTGATCATGGACATATCGGGAGTATTGCCGTTTCAGAGGGCGGCAGTTTCTTCGTAACCGCCGGCGAAAAAGGGCTTAGGGTTTATGAAACACATACCGGCTCACTGATCAGTTCACATGCTCCACCTGATAATATGCCCCAGAAAGGGGTATATGCTGTCCGCGACGTCCTGATATCCTCCAACAAGTACATTTTTGCACTTTTTACCGGCGGTGTTGGCCTTACTATAGATCTTCTAACCGGCAATCGGACGGAGTTTGAAACACCGCATTCAGGCAAAAATGACTGGTATATGAGATGGAAAGCATTTGTCAAGCCCGGCGACTCCGTGCTGGTCAGTAACAGATCACTCGATGGATCATGGCGTATCAGCCTTCGCAACATGACTTCATCATACAGCAATTGGAACTATAACGTCATTGACCTGCAGCAGGACCTTTTTCTTAGCGTACCGGTAAATAATGGCGAACCGGATTGGGATGCTCCTCTTGAATTAAGACGTTACCCTTCCGGGGAAATAGTCAAAACCTTTGATGCATTATTCGATTTATCAGCAATATCGCCCGACGGCAAACGGCTGATCATCATTCACAGGGACAGGTTCTCGGTAGTTGATATAGAAACAGGGGAAACTTTGATGGAACGGTCAGGATACAGGTATATAGACGGTAAGCCGCTGTGGCTGGGCAACAATATTTTCACGATCTATAAAACACTTGATCCGGTAACATTGGCGGGCATTGAAATCGTAGATCTTAACTTCAGAGAAATAATCGGCACAATTGCGGCTTCAGAAACGGTAGGTCACAGTTATACAGGAACAAAATACTATTTCATCAATTTTGCAAGTGTGAACAGGGCTCCCGTCCGTACCCTCAGGAGCACCCTTAATGTTTTCGACATTAATAAGCTAAGGCAGGAAGAAGATTTTTTTCTAGATATCATATATTTTGAGAGGGAGAATTGGGAAGAAAAGTTCCGTACCGATTTCCACAGGAGAAAAGTATATACACATGGAGCCCCCTTAACAGACATAGACGGCAACACATACAGGACTGTCATAATCAATGGGAAACCTATATGGCAGAGAACCTGAGAACGACCAGGTACAGCAACGGCGATCCTATACCCATCACAGAAGACGGAGATGAGTGGAGCAACCTCGGGTCAGGGGCTATGTGTTATTTTGACAACGACCCGTCACATTCCGGTAAATGGGGTGCATTATACAACGGATTTGCCTTGAATGACGACAGGAACATATGTCCGGCAGGATGGCATGTAACAACCAGCGAAGAATACGAAAATCTCTTCGCATACCTTGGAGGAAAAGATAAGGCCCCTGTAAGGCTCAAGACGCCCGGAAACAGGATGGACGGTACAGGCCTTTGGAACGGCTTCAATTTCGGTTCATCAAACAATTCAGGGTTCACAGCCATTCCAGCTGGCGGCAGGAGCATCAACGGCAATTTCACCCGGCTGCACAGCCAAACATACTTCTGGAGGCAAAGAGGGGCACATTTCCAGCTTTCAACCAGGCACCAGGAAATCATGATCGGCTTCGCCAACTTCGAACACGGGTTTTCGGTAAGGTGTGTGAAGGATAAGTAACAGGGTTTTAAGACAAAAGGTCATCTTTCTATACCCATAATCAGTATCTGGATCTTGCTGTATCTCTTTTATGTCTTCAGCAACCATTTCATTGGAAACATATTCCACATCATCGTTCTTGACCATAAGAGTTGTT